>JAIPEI010000196.1 GCA_021737245.1 Deltaproteobacteria bacterium
GCCGCCATCAAGAACGGCGACATCGTCCGGGTGGACGGGGACACCGGAACGGTCACGGTGGTCGAACGGGCCGCCTGAGCCGGGGTGAGTTCCGATTGAGGCCGGGGGACTGCACATCCTCCGGGCCCAACCATGGAGAAGCGACATGAGCTACACCAGGAAATTCGAGGAGCTCGACAGAAACGCTCTGGCGCTGGTGGGGGGGAAAAACGCCAGCCTGGGGGAGCTGATCAAGGCGGGGATCCGGGTGCCGCCGGGCTTTGCGGTCACCACCACCTGCTACGAGGAGTTCATCAATTGCACGGGCATCATCGACAGGATGTACGAGCTGCTGGCCGGGCTCCAGCTGGGCGCCGTGGACGCGGTGCACAAGGCCGCCGAGCGTGTGCAGGAGCTCATCCGGAACGCATCCATGCCGGAAGACATGCGGTCGGACATTGCCGGCGCCTACGAAGAGCTGTGCCGCGACTGCTCGGAGGAGAACCTCCCCGTGGCCGTGCGGTCCAGCGCCACGGCGGAGGATCTGCCCACGGCGAGCTTTGCCGGCCAGCAGGACACCCACCTCTGGGTGGTGGGGGTCGATCGGGTCCTCCAGCGCGTCCAGGACTGCTGGGCCAGCCTGTTCACCCCGCGGGCCGTGAGCTACCGGATTCGAAACGACTTCCCCCATGAGAAGGTGTTCATCAGCGTGGGGATCCAGAAGATGGTCAATGCCAAGTGCGCCGGGGTCATGTTCTCCCTGAACCCCACCGACGGGGACCCCTCCAAGGTCGTCATCGAGGGGGCCTGGGGGCTCGGCGAGACCGTGGTGGGAGGAACCGTGAACCCCGACCGGTTCTCCGTGGACAAGGTCCTGATGGAAGCCACCGAAAAAAACATCTCCACCAAGCACATCGCCTGCGTGTTCGACCCCGACAACGGGGAGGTCATGGAGGCCGAGCTCGACCCTGAGAAGGGGTGCAAGTGCTGCCTCGAGGATCGCGAGATGAAGGAGCTGGCCAAGCTGGCCAAGGAGATCGAAAAGCACTACGGGCTCCCCATGGACATCGAGTGGGCCATCGACGAGGTGGAACCGTTTCCCGAGAACGTCTTCATTGTCCAGGCCCGTCCGGAAACGGTATGGAGCCAGAGAAAGACAGAGTCCCGGCTCGGGAAAAAGAGCGGCCGGGAGCTGCTCATGGCGCAGGCCATGAAGCGCATCAAGCTGAGAGAATAAGCCGCGGGGCACGAAGCGGCGCGGTCCGCCGGGACCGGCATCCCCAGCGGCTGTTCAATAGTCGGCGGCACGAGATCCCGACTCAACGGCTCGACAAAGCCATCGGGAGACATCGTACCCGTGCAGCGAGGATTTTCATCGATTCGGCAACCATTGCAGACCAGGAGGATCACAAGACATGAAAAGTATGCGGGACTTTATCGAGGTGGCAGAGAAGGAAGGGGAGCTCAAAAGGATCTCCGCAGAGGTGGACTGGAACCTGGAGCTTTCCCACATCGCCAAGCTCAACGAGGAGGCCCACGGACCTGCCCTGCTCTTCGAGAACGTCAAGGACTACGACACGCCGGTGATCACCAGCACCTGCACCACGGCCCAGAAGCTCGCCCTCATCCTGGGCAGGCCCAAGGAGACCCCCCTTCCGGAGATCCTCCGAGCCTGGGTGGACATGGGCCACAATCCCATCCCGCCGGAGTGGGTGGACAAGAAGGACGCCCCCTGCAAGCAGAACATCATCAAGGGCGACGACATCGACCTGTACAGGTTCCCCGTGCCCCACTTCTTTCCCCTGGACGGCGGGCGCTACATCGGCACGGCCCACTTCATCCTCACCAAGGACCCGGAAACCGGCTGGGTGAACCTGGGTACGTACCGTTCGCAGCTCCTGGGCAGGAACAAGATCGGGACCCAGTTCATCAAGGGAAAGCACGCGGATCAGATGCTCAAGAAGTACCAGGCCATGGGCAAGCCCATGCCCTGCGCCTCCATCATCGGCTGCGATCCCCTGCTCTTCATCCTGGGCGCCGCCCGGGTGTCGGCCGGGATCTCCGAGTACGACGTGTACGGATCCATCCGGGGCGAGGCCTGCCAGGTGGTCCAGGGCGAGACCGTGGACCTGCCCATCCCCGCCCACGCCGAGATCGTGCTGGAGGGGGAATGCGACCCCGAGAAGTTCATGGAGGAAGGTCCCTTCGGCGAGTACACCGGGTACTACTCGGGCGTGGGCACGGATCCCAGAAACTACATGGAGATCAAGTGCGTCACCCACAGGGACAACCCCATCATGTACTCCACCACCGTGGGCAGGGCGGTCACGGACACCCACATGGTCATGGCCCTCTCCTACGGAGCCACCCTGTGGCAGCAGCTCGCCGACGAGATGCACATTCCCGGCATCAAGTCGGTCTACTGTCCGCCCGAGGGCTCGGGAAGGTTCCTGGCCATCATCTCCATGAAGACCATGTACCCCGGCCACGCCGACCAGGTGCTCACAGCCGCTGTGTCCACGGAAATGGGCGCCTACGGGCTCAAGACGGTGATTGTGGTGGACGAGGACATCGATTCCTGGGATATTCCCAGGGTCATGTACGCATTGAGCTTCCGGTTCCAGCCCAACCGCTCCCAGGTCATCAAACGGGGGCGATCCACACCCCTGGATCCCTCCCTGCCCATTGACGCCAGGGAGATCACCGGGAGGCTGCTCCTGGACGCCACCATTCCGTACGAGTGGAAACAGAAACCGATTCAAATCGAGCTGGACCCCGAGGTGAGAAAGAGAGTGGAGTCCCGCTGGAAGGAGCTGGGGCTCTAATCCTCCGGCGGGAGGGCGCCCGAGGACGGTTTTAGGGGGGGCCCTCCCGCAGGTTCCTGCGCCTCCGGGCGATGCTTGATCGGGACCAAACCGGGCCAGGCCCCACGTAAGAAGGGAGAAGCGATCATGCCGGACAAGAGCCCCCTGCAGGGCAAAAAAATCCTCGCCGTGGATGACGAGAAGGACATCCTGACCACCCTGGAAGAGCTGCTGCCCATGTGCGAGCTGGTTCAGGCGGCCACGTTCGAGGAGGCCCGGGACTACCTGGCGACCCAGAGGTTCGACCTCGCCATCCTGGACATCATGGGCGTGAACGGGTACCGCCTCCTGGAGATCGCGGTTTCCAGGAACATCCCTGCGGTCATGCTGACCGCCCACGCCTTCGCACCGGAGCATTTGATGCGCTCCATCAAGAAGGGCGCCGTCTCCTACCTGCCCAAGGAAGAGCTGCCGAACATCGAGGTCTTCCTCGAGGATGTCCTGGAGGCGCACGACAAGGGAGAGAACCCCTGGGCGGCCTGGAGGGAGCGGCTTCCCTCGTCCTACTTCGAAAGGCGGTGGGGCGCCGCATGGCAGGACGTCGACAGGGAGTTCTGGGACAACTTCAAGGCGAGCCTGAGAGAGCGCGCCTCCAAGGACAAGAAGGAATGACGCCCGAGCCCGGGCTCCGGCGTTCAAACCGGTGAACCGACACGGCACCCAACGGAGGGAAGGACGTGAAGCCGATTCGATACAAGCAGCCTATGGTGGACGAGTTCGTAGGGGACGGGTACTGGACGAACGAGCTCTTTTACGACTTCTATGAACGAAACGCCCGCGAGATGGGCGACCGGGAAGCTCTGGTGGACGCCGGGCACCGTGTTACCTGGGCCGAGGCCAAGCGGCTGGTGGACGCCATCGCCGCCTCCTGGGTGGAGATGTCCATTCCCAGGTCCGCCCGGATCATCATCCAATCCCCCAACAGCGTGTTCGGGTTTCTGGCGCGGGTCGCCGGCGAGAGGGCCGGGCTCATCACCCTCACGGTCTACCCCTACCTGCGGCAGCGGGAGCTGGAGTATATGGTGGAGAAGACAGAGGCGAGCGCCGTGGTCATCCCGACGGTGTACCGCAAGTTCGACTACCTGGAGATGTACAAGGGCCTCCAGACTCAGTTTCCCCACCTCGAGCATTTCTTTCTCTTCGACGACGAGGTGCCGGCGTCCGCCCCGGAGGGGACCCACTCCCTCATCAAGACGGCCTACGAGCGGGCCGAGAAGCCCGTGGACGAGAAGATGCTCCGGGAGCGCAGGCTGGACCCCTTCTGGGACGTGGCCATTCTCACCACCACGAGCGGGACCACCGGGATCCCCAAGCTCGTGGAGTGGCCCACGGCCCCGCGTGTCTGCACGTCCAAGGGGCGCGTGGACATCTGGGGGCTCAACAAGGACGACATCACCATGGCCATCGCACCCCACGCAGGGGGCGCGGCCGGGACCCTCACCTACTTCGCGGCCCCGCTGGCCGGCGCCAAGACCGTCATGCTGGAGGAGTTCACGCCGGAAGGGGCCCTGGAGCTCATCCAGAAGGAGCGCGCCACGGCCATCGGCGTGGTGCCCACCCACCTCATCCGCATGCTCGAGGCGGACCCGTCCAAGTACGACCTGAGCTCGCTTCGCTTCATCCGCTCGGCCGGGGGGTATCTCTCACCCCAAGTGGCCGAGGAGGCCGAGGCGGCGTTCCAGGCGTCCATCACGAGCGACCTGGGAACCCAGGACAAGGGCTCGGTCTCCGGGTGCCGGGTGGAGGACCCGCCGGAGATCCGCAGGCGCACCGTGGGCCGGATGCTGCCGGGCAACAAGGTCCGGCTCGTGGACGAGCAGGGAAACCAGGTGCCGGACGGGGAGCCCGGGATCCTCTACTTCCGCGGCCCCCACGCGCCGGCCGGCTACTACCGGGACGAGGAGCTGACCGCTACCGTGTTCGACGAAGACGGGTGGACCACCACAGAGGACATCGTCAAGTTCGACCAGGGTTGCCTCTGGATCCTGGGCCGGGCCAAGGACATGGTGATCCGCGGGGGACAGAACATCTACCCGGCGGAGATCGAGGGGCTCCTGAACGAGCATCCCAAGGTCTCGTCCGTGGCCATCGTGGGCTACCCGGACCGCGAGATGGGAGAGCGCTGCTGCGCCTACGTGATCCCCAGGCCGGGGGAGACCTTCACCTTCGACGAGATGAAGAGCTTTCTCCTGGACAAGCAGCTGGCCAAGTTCAAGCTCCCCGAGCGGCTCGAGATCGTGGACGAGTTCCCGGCCGTGGGGGACTCGGGCAAGGTGAACAAGGAGACCCTCAAGAAGATGATCGCGGAGAAGGTTGCCGCCGAGCAGGGCTGATCCCGTGTTTCCGGCTGGAAATGGCTCATTTCCGGCTCGGAAACAGAAGGACCGTTGTGAGCGAAACAGGCCGTTGTTGGTATTTTTCTTCAATCCAGGAATGTAAGAGGGCATAGGTCATGCCGAAAACCATCCTGGTCATCTCCACCCTGGACACCAAGGGCCCGGAGACGCTATACCTGCGGGACAAGCTCCGCGCCCTGGGGCTGGAGACCCTGCTCATGGATTTGTCCATGCGGGGGGACGGCGCCTCGCCCGCGGACATTTGCCCCGCCGAGGTGGCCGAGGCCGGGGGGAGCTCCCTGGAGGAGATCCACGCCTCCAGCGAGCGCTCCAGGATCACCAACATCACCATCGACGGGGCCTCGAAGATCGCTAAGCGCCTTCAAGCCGAGGGACGCACGGACGGCGTCATCGGGCTGGGAGGATCCACGGGCTCGCTCATGGCCACAGAGGTGATGCGGGCCCTCCCCTTCGGCGTGCCCAAGATCATGGTCTCCTCCACGGCGGCCCTGCCGGGCCTCTCCACCCGGTACATCGGCACCGGTGACATCGCCCTGTTTCACTCGGTGGTAGAGATCTCCGGGGTCACCGACCTCCTCAGGAACGTGCTGGACCGGGCCGCCGGCGCCGTGGCCGGCATGGCGGCGGACCACGTGGCCTCCCCCCGCCCGGCGAGGGGCCGCGCCGTGGCCCTGACCATGCTCGGTCCCTGCGAGCAGTGCGCGAGCGCCGTGAGAAAGGCACTGGAGGCGGAAGGTTTCCAGGTGATCGGGTTCTCGGCCGCGGGCATCGGAGACCGCGCCATGGAGGCCATGATCCGGGAGAAGCTGTTTCAGGCGGTGGTTGACCTGGCTCCGGGAGGCGTGGGCGAGCATTACTTCGGGTTCATGCGGGACGCCGGTCCGGACCGGCTGGAATCGGCCGGCCGTCTGGGAATCCCCCAGATCGTCTCCACCTGCGGCGTGAACCACATGACCCCGTCGAAACGCAACTACAAACCCGAGTATGCCGAGCGCCGGAAGTACGACCTGGACAAGCATAGAACCTGGATCCGGCACACCCCCGAGGAGCTGAGGGAGGTGGCCGGGGAGGTCGCCCGCAAGTTGAACAAAGCAAAGGGCCCGGTGCGGGTGGTCATCCCCCTCCGGGGTTGGTCCTCCGTGGACGCGCCCGGCAACCCGAGCCACGACCCGGACGAGGACCGCGTGTTCGTCGAGGAGCTCGAGAAGCTTTTGGGCCCGGACATTCCCATCGTGGAGGTGAGCGCCAACATGGAGGAGCCCCCGTTCGCCGAGGAGGTCGTCCGGACGACCCTGGAGCTGCTCCGGGAGGCTTAGCGATGAGGGTACGTCCCCTGAGTGACTTACTCATGAGATCCTGTCATAAAAAACAAGAAGCTTGGTTGTTCCGGCGCGCATGAGATTGAATGCGAGAGCCGATAGGATTTGAGGATGGTTTTGGAGACAATGCTCAATAAATCGAGTCAAAAGCCGAGTACGAGTACCGCTTCGCTGAGTACTAGCACGAGTACGAGTATGAGTATGAAAAGACGTTGTTAAGTTGAGCCAGTGCCCATCCAAAAACCGAATTTGGGCACTAAAGTTTCCTGATGAGGAGTCCGCGTGAGC
>JAIPEI010000197.1 GCA_021737245.1 Deltaproteobacteria bacterium
TTTTTTGTGGCGGTGTTCCTCTGGGGGACGGAGGCCCTTCCCATCGGCGCCACCGACATCATGGTGGCCGTGCTCCTCTACCTGTTCCACGTCCTCCCCATCAACGAGATCTCGCAGGCCTACATGAAGGACGCCGTGTTCTTCATCTTCGGCATTCTGGTTGTGGCCGTGGGGGTGGCCAAGACCGGCCTGGACAAGCGGATCGGTCTGATCCTCCTGAGTCACATCAAGAGCGCCAAGTCCTTCGCCTTCCTGTTCCTGCCCATGCTGGCCGTCTCGGCCAGCTTCCTTTCCGAGCACGCCCTGGTGGCCCTGCTCATCCCTGTGCTCATGGGGGTGTACAAGGTCACCTGCCGGATGCACGGCGTCAAAAAGGACCGGTTCCTGGCGATCTTCCTGCTCCTGGGGGTCTGCTTTGCCGCCAACCACGGGGGGCCCGGATCCCCCGCAGCAGGCGGACGAAACGCCATCATGGTGGGCTACCTCATGGAGTACGGCATGCCCATCTCCTTCCTGGACTGGATGAAGTACGGCATGCCGTTCGTCCCGCTCGTGGCCGTGGTGATCGGGGCCTACATGTACATCCGGTGCAAACCCCGGTTCCAGGTCGGAAACATGAACCCCAGCGAGATCGTGAAGGCCGAGGTGGCCCGCATGCCCAGGTTCGGCGGACGGGAGGCGATGATGGCGGTAATCCTGGTCTGCCTGGTGGCTGCGTGGATCATCCTGGGAGAGCACTCCGGCCTCGGCGGGCCGACCCTCTATGCGGTGGCCGCCATGTTCCTCACCCGCATCATCACCTGGGAGGACATCCAGGAAGGAGTGGCCCTTGATGTGGTGGGGCTCTACGCCGCGGCCTGCGCCATGGGTGTCGGGCTCAAGTTCACCGGGGGCGCCCTGTGGCTGGCGAACATGTTTGTGGGCTTCCTGCCGGACTTTATGGCCAGAGGCGACATGCTGGCCATCGGTATCAGCGTGCTCACCGGGACCATGACGAACTTCATGAGCGACGGCGCAACCGTTGCGGCCCTGGGCCCCATCGTTTTGCCCATGGCGTCCCTGGGCGGGGTCCATGTGTGGAAGCTGGGCCTGGCCTGCGCCTACTCCTCCTCCTTTGCCAACTTCCTGGTGGTGGGAACGCCCAACAACGCCATCGCCTTCGGCATGGGGCGGGACCCGGAGACCGGAGAGCGGCTGCTGGACGTGATGGACTTCGTGAAGTTCGGGCTGCCCGTGACCATCCTGGCCTGGCTGATCCTCTGGTTCTGGGCTATCCTGGGCTACTGGCGTTTCATGTCATGGCCCGCGTAGGAGGCCCCCGCGAAGAGGGGCCTGTTCGTTCGGGACGATCGTGTTTCCAACAGGCTGAGACCCGGCAGGACGAGCCATGAAAAGTTCGCTTTACACGAGCCTTCAACGAAAAATCATCACCATCACCCTGGTGGTCTCTTTCGCCCCGCTCCTGGCCCTCGGGGGAACCATCTACTACCAGTTCGCCCGCATGTACCGGGAGAAGATCGAGGAGCAGATCCAGTACCGGGCGCGGGCCCAGGCCGACGCGGTGGAGGTGTTCCTGAAGGAGCGGACCGCCATCCTGGCCGCCATGGCCGACACCCACTCCTTCCGCGAAATCACGGACGAGAAGCAGCTGGCCCGGGTCTTCTCGGTCATGAACACGCGGGCCGGGGCCTTCGTGGACCTCGGGGTGATCGACCAGGCCGGCCAGCACCTGTCCTACGTCGGGCCGTACGACCTGAAGAACCTCAACTACTACCAGCAGCCCTGGTTCGGGGAGGTGATGAGCAAGGGGCTATATATCAGCGACGTCTACATGGGATTCCGGCAGATCCCCCACTTCATCATCGCGGTCCGGCGCCAGGAGGGGAACCAGAGCTGGATCCTCCGGGCCACCATCGACTCGGACGTGTTCCAGCACCTGGTACGCTCCGCCCAGCTGGGACGAAGCGGGGACGCCTTCATCGTCAACAGCAAGGGCGTGTACCAGACCCGGGCCCGGTTCAACGGCAAGGCGCTTTCCGAGTCCGGGATCAACCCCAACCTGTTCGGCCGGGGCACCACGATGATCACCAGGGAGGACGAGAGCGGCGATCGGGCTCTCTATGCGGGGAGCTGGCTCAACGGGAAGAACTGGCTCCTCGTGATCAGCCAGAACGCGAGCGAGGAGATGAGCGGCCTCCTGGCCACCCGGAATGCGGAGATCGGCATCATCATCGCCGGCATCCTGGCCATCGTGCTGGCCACGGTGTTTACGGCCCGCATGACGGTCTCCCGCCTGAGGGAGGCCGACGAGCGCATGAACCAGCTGAACGCCCAGCTCATCCAGTCGGACAAGCTCGCCGCCCTGGGAAAGATGGCTGCGGGCGTGGCCCACGAGATCAACAACCCTCTGGCCGTGATCCTTGAGAAAACCGGGTGGATGGAGGATCTCCTCTCAGACGAGGACTTCCAGGAAAGCGAAAGCCTGAAGGAGTACCGGGCTTCGCTCAAAAAGATAGAGGAGCACGTGGAGCGGGCCCGCAAGGTCGTCCACGGCATGCTCGGCTATGCGCGCAAGATGGAACCGCGAATGGAGGACGTGGACGTGAACTACACGATCCTTCAGACCGTGGCCATGCTGGACAACTACTCCCGGATCAACAACATCGACATCTCAACGAAACTCTCGGACGAGATTCCCATCATCGCCGGCGACCAGTCTCAGCTCCAGCAGGTGTTCCTGAACCTGATCACCAACGCCATCGACGCCGTGGGCCGGGACGGGCGCATCGACGTCACCTCCCGCGTCGAGGACGCCATGATCCACGTGGACGTGAAGGACGACGGGCCCGGCATACCGGAGGACCGCCAGCGCAAGGTGTTCGATCCCTTTTACACCACCAAGGAGACCGGCCGGGGAACCGGGCTCGGTCTCTGGGTGAGCTACGACATCATCCAGAAAATGGGCGGGACCATCCGCCTCGAGAGCAAGCCGGGAGAAGGATCCACGTTCACCGTGTACATCCCCGTCCTGCTCCCGGAAAAGAAATAGGCAAAGCCAAGTTATCGAAAGGAGAACATCATGGACTACTTCAGGGTGCTGGTGGTGGATGACGAGGAGGACTTCCTCGAGACGCTCGTAAACCGGCTCAACAAGCGCAGCATCGACACCACCGGGGTACAGAGTGGGGAGGACGCGCTCGCACTCATGGAGGAAAAGCTCTTTGACGTGGTGATCCTGGACATCAAGATGCCCGGGGGCATGGACGGCATCGAGACCCTGCGCGAGATCAAGAAAATGCGCCCGCTCACCGAGGTGATACTCCTCACCGGGCACGGCTCCATGGAGACGAGCATCGAGGGGATGAAGCTCGGCGCCTTCGACTACCTGCTCAAGCCGGTCAAGCTGGAGGACCTCCTGGTCAAGCTGGCCGAGGCCTTCGAGAAAAAGGACTCCCAGGACCAGAAGATAAGAAGCGCCAAGATCAAGGAGCTCCTCCGGTTTCCCGGCCGGGTGTTCGACCAGGAAAAGGAAGAGGACTAGCGGGAAAAGACCATGAACGACGAACACCGCTATCGCAGCCTGCGCCGCCTCGTCCTCGCCTGCATGATCCTCGTGCCCGCGGTCCCGTTCATCGCGGCCCTGGTCATCGGCTACTCCCACTTCACCTCGGCCCTGGAGACCGGCACCATCGCCTCCATGAAGCGGATCGTGGCCGATCACCGTCACATGCTGGAGACCTTTCTGGACGAGCGCAGGGCGGACCTCGAGCTGATCGCCGCCTCCTACACGTTCGAGGAGCTGGCCTGGCCACGATCCATTCAAGAGGTGTTCCGGGATCTTCAGACAGGCTCAAATGCCTTTGTGGACCTGGGCGTGTTCAACGAGGCCGGGGTGCACATGGCCTACTTCGGCCCCTACCAGCTCACCGGAAAGGTGTACCGGGAGGCGGCCTGGTTCCAGGAGGTGATGAAACGCGGCTGGTACGTGAGCGACATCTTCCTGGGTTACCGCAACGTGCCCCACTTCGTCATCGCCGTGGTGGGGGAGGACGAGAGCGGGAGGTGGGTGCTCCGCGCCACCGTGGACTCCAACCTGTTCAACGACCTCGTCAAGAAGGTGCGGATCGGGCGGACCGGGGAGGCTTACATCGTCAACCGGAACGGGCTGTTCCAGACGGAGCGGAGATCCGGGGGTGAGCTCATGAGGTCCGACCCGGGCATGGCGGAGCACGTTCGGCGCCACCCCGGGATCCGCACCTTCATCGACAAGGACCCCCAGGGCGTGGAGCACCTCTACGCCACCACCTGGCTCGAGGAAAAGGACTGGATGCTCGTGGTGCGCCAGGAAAAGGCCGACGCCTTCAAGGCCCTCCGCACGACCGTCTACCTGGTGGTGCTGATCCTCCTGGCGGGCGGGACGGGGATCGTGCTGACGGCCTTTGTCCTGACCAGCCGGATCGTACGCCGGATGGAGCGCATGGACGTGGAGAAGGACCGCCTGGGCGAGCAGCTCATCCGCGCCACGCGCCTGGCCGAGCTGGGCGAGATGTCCGCCGGCTTCGCCCACGAGATCAACAACCCCCTGCAGATCATCAAGTCTGAGCAGGCCCTCATCGACACGATCCTGGACGAGCTGCGGGAGCGGGGCGATCTCCCCGCCTCACCGGACCTGGAGGAGCTGCGGGACTCCATGGAGCAGATCAGCCTCCAGATCGAACGCTGCTCGAAGATCACCCAGGCCATTCTCAAGTTCGGCCGGGAGAGCGAGCCGGTGACGAAGGACATCGACCTCCTCAGCTTCATCCCCGAGGTGGCCTCCATGGTGGAGAAGAAGGCAAGCGTCCACGGGATCACCCTGGAGGAGGAGCTCGAGCCGAACCTGCCGCGCATCCACGGGGATCCGGCCCAGCTCCAGCAGGTGCTCCTGAACCTGTTCAATAACGCCGTGGACGCCGTGATCGCGCGTCACGGCGCCCTGGGCGGCATAATCCTCGTCGGGGCCCGGTCCAGGGGGGACGGGCAGGTCGCCGTCACCGTGCAGGACAACGGCTGCGGGATCTCTCCGGACGACCTTGACAAGGTATTCAGCCCCTTCTTCACCACCAAGCCGGTGGGAAAGGGCACCGGTCTCGGCCTGTCCGTCTGCTATGGCATCGTAAACAGCATGGGTGGAACCATGGAGGTGGACAGCGAGCCCGGCAAGGGCACGACGTTTACCATCATTCTCCCGGCCATGTCCGCTCCGGCAGGGAAAGCCGGAACGACCGTCCGGGACGACGGTCAGGGCTGCGAAGCGCTGAGCGCCGCGTGAAGGAACGCCCGAGTGCAGACCGGCCCCGGTCTCCGGCCGAGCATTGACGCATCTGACATCGCAAGGAGGAACGAGCTTATGGATCCCATGAAAGTAATGCTGGTGGACGACGAGGAGCGGTTCCTGTCGACCACCCGGAAGCTTCTGGAGAAAAAAGGCATCCCGGTGGTCACGGCCGCCGGGGGAGCCGAAGCCCTGGAGATGCTCCGGGTGGAGAATGTCCATGTGGTGATCCTGGACGTCAAGATGCCCGGAATGGACGGCATCGCGACCCTGCGGGAGATCAAACGCCGGTTCCCGCTCATCGAGGTCATCATGCTGACGGGTCACGGCACCATCGAGTCGGCCGTGGAAGGCCTGAAGTCCGGTGCCACGGACTACCTGACCAAGCCCGCCGACGTCGACGAGCTCATAGAAAAGGCCGAGGACGCCTTTGAGAAGAGAAAGCGCCTGGAGGACAAGATCCGGGTGGCACAGGCCCGGAAATCCATGCAGTCAGCGCAGCAGATCCTCGAGGAAACCAAGGAGTCCTGAGCCGCGCCGCAAGGCAAGGAGGAATGCACCATGACAGACAAGATCAAGGTCCTCATGGTCGATGACGAGGAGCAGTTCCGCGCCACGACCTCCCGCATCCTGACCAAGCGGGGGTACCACACCACGGTAGCCGCCTCCGGGGAGGAGGCCATGGGCATCCTGGAGAAGGACCCCCACGACGTGGTGATCCTGGACATCAAGATGCCCGGCATGGACGGACACGCGGCCCTGTCCAGGATCAAGACCCTCCGGCCGGACGCCCAGGTCATCATGCTCACCGGCCACGGGTCGCGTGAATCGGCCGAGGAGTCGCTCGAGCACAAGGCGTTCGACTACCTCAACAAGCCCTGTGACACCGACCTCCTCGACACCCGTATTCGAGAGGCCTATGCGGCCGCACACAAGGAGATGCCCCGGGAGGAAAAGAGGGCGCGGGACATTATGATCCCCATCGAGGACTACACGACCCTCCAGGCCGACTCCACGGTGCAGGAGGGCATCGAAGGGCTCCTCCAGTCCTTCAAGAGCATGGCCTCTACGAGCCGCATCATGGAGACGGGGCACCGCTCCATCCTGGTCTTTGAGGGGCGGGAGCTCGCGGGCATTCTGAGCATCCGCGATCTCATCAGCGCGCTTCAGCCCGCATACCTGACCGCGCCCAAGCCGTCCATGGCCGACAGCATGGTCTACTCCACCATGTTCTGGACGGGCCTGTTCACCAGGCAGGCCCGGAACCTGAAGGACAAGCGCGTCCGGGACCTGATGTCGGGTCCGCCCCTCACCGTGGACGAGGAGGCCAACCTCATGGAGGTCGCAAACACACTTTACAGCGAAAGGGTCCGTCGCCTGGTCGTCAAGAGCAAGAAAAAGGTAATCGGCATCGTCCGCGAGCAGGATCTGTTCTTCGAGCTGGCCCGAATCATCCTGGGTGCCTGATGCGA
>JAIPEI010000198.1 GCA_021737245.1 Deltaproteobacteria bacterium
CTTCTCGATGAAACCCCGAAACAACACCTCACCGGGAGACGGATTTCCGGAAAGCCGCAGCGCATAACCCGGGTCGGCGCCTGCCGGCGGCGGACGCCGGTTCGACCGATCCACCGGCCGCCTGTATATGAAGGGACCGGCCCCTTCCGCTCAAAACTGGCAAAAAATAATTCCCCGAATCGGCTTGTCAAGGGTTTCGGGAAGGTTTTTTTGGAGAATCAATAGGATTGGCTCAGCCGCCAGCGAAGGGTTTTCCGAAGTCCGTTCTCGAGAACGGTCCCGGGACGCCAATCCAGCACCCGGTCCGCCCGCCCCACCTGAAGACAGCTCCGGGGGATGTCCCCCGGTCGCGCGGGCCGGAGCTCGGGTCTCGCCAGGGTGTCGGGAGTGGAGGAACGCATCCGCCGGGCGGCCTCGTACACGGCCTGATACAGGTCTGCGGTCTTCGTACCCTCGCCGGTGCCGATGTTGATCACCTCCCCGCCGCCGCACTCCAGCGCCGCGACGTTGGCCTCGGCCACGTCCCCCACGTAGGTGTAGTCGCGTACCATGCCCGCCTCGTCGTCGGGGAAATGGTTCATCACGGAAGGCCGCCCGTTCACGAGGTTGTCCATGAAGATGCTCACCACGCCGGCCTCTCCGTGTGGGACCTGGCGGGGTCCATAGACATTCGCATATCGAAGCACGGTGAAATCCAGCCCGTGCTGGTGGCGATAGCACCCGAGGTAGAACTCGGAGGCGTACTTGGCCACCGCGTACGGGGAAAGAGGCCTGGGCGGGCACTCCTCGGACGTGGGGTACTCCTCGGCGTCTCCGTAAACGGCGCCGCCCGAAGAGATGAAGATCACCTTGCCCACGCCGTGCCGAACGACCGATTCCAGCAGGTTGAGAAACCCGCACAGGTTGATGTCCGCGTCGCGGACCGGGTCGGTCACGGACAGTGGCACGCTCGCCTGGGCCGCGTGGTGATTGAGGATGTCGGGCCGCTCACGCTCGACAATGCGGTCGATCTCCCCGGAGCGGATGTCTTCGTGGTAGAACACGGCGCCCTCAGGGAGGTTGTCCCGGCTTCCGGTGGAGAGATCGTCCACCACCGCCACCCGGTGTCCCCGTTCGAGATATGCGTCCACGACGTGGGAGCCTATGAACCCGGCCCCTCCCGTGACGAGTATGTTCATGTGTTGTCGGCCTCCCCTCTCGTATCCCTGCGTTCCACACGTCATCACCGATAACATATCAAGAGGAAAGAAAAAAGAGGAAAGAAAAAAGGAAGACCGGAATCCCCCAGGGACGGCGGGGGAGGAGCTCAGGACCAGGAAGCGGAGCGAGGAAGGAGCCGGGATTTCGGATTGCAGTGCTGCGGATTCTGCGTTATAAAGCCGGATTGCGGCCGTCGCCCGGTCCCGGGCCGGCGATGGATCGGAAAGGACCCCATGACCCCACGACGCGGCAACATCCTGGACCGGATCGGCCGGACCCCCCTGGTGCCCATCTTCAGGCTCAATCCGAACCCGAACGTGGAGATCCTGGCCAAGCTGGAATCCTTCAACCCCGGGGGGTCCGTCAAGGACCGGGCCGCCCTCTGCATGATCGAGGACGCGGAAAAGAGCGGCGATCTGCACCCGGGCAAGATCATTCTCGAGGCCACCAGCGGAAACACGGGGATCGGCCTTGCCTTGGTGGCCGCGGTCAAGGGCTACCGTATTCTTCTCGTGATGTCGGAAAGCGTCAGCGAGGAGCGCAAGAAGATCCTGAAAGCCATGGGGGCGGACCTGGAGTACACGCCGGCGCATCTGTCCACGGACGGCGCCATCGAGTACGTCTACAACCTGGCGCGGAACGAGCCGGACACCTATTGGCTCGCAGACCAGTTCAACAACCCGTCCAACTGGAGATCCCACTACCTGTACACCGCCGGGGAGATATGGAAGGACACCGGGGAGGACCTGAACGCCGTGGTGGCCACCATGGGGACCACGGGCACCCTGATGGGACTGTCCCGCCGTTTCCGGGAGCTGGACCCGGACGTGCAGATCGTCGGCGTGGAACCTTACATGGGGCACAAGATCCAGGGCCTCAAAAACATGAAGGAGTCCTACCGTCCCGGCATCTTCGACAAGACCCTGGCCCACCGCATCATCAACATCGACGACGAAGAGGCCTACGAGATGACGCGCCGTCTGGCCCGCGAGGAAGGCATCTTCGCCGGGATGAGCTCGGGGGCGGCCCTGGCCGTGGCCCTGAAGGCGGCGGGGGAGATGGACCGCGGCAGAATCGTGGTTATCCTCCCGGACGGGGGGGAGCGCTACCTGAGCACCCCTCTGTTCGCGGTCAGGAAAAAGGCCCGCCTCACGCTTTACAACACGGTCTCCCGGTCCAAGGAGTCGTTCGTGCCCCTGGAGGAGAACCCGGTCTCCATGTACGCCTGCGGCCCCACCCTCTGCGAGCACATCCGCATGGGGCACTGCCGGCGTATTGTCTTCGTCGACCTGATTCACCGCTACCTGACCTTCCGGGGATACGACGTGCGGCTCATCATGAACGTCACCGACCTGGACGACCGCACGATCAAGGGGGCTCTGGAGGAGAAGCTCCCGCTCCGGTTTTACACCGACCAATACTTCCAGGCCTTTATGGAGGACCTGGACGCACTGGGCGTACGCCGCGCCACCCTGTACCCCAGGGCGCGGGAGCACGTCGACGAGATGATCCGCCTGGCGGAGCGCCTCGTGGAAAAGGGGTACGCCTACGAGAAGTTCCGCTCGATCTACTTCGACATCTCCCGGTTTCGGGAGTACGGCGCCCTGTCCAGGGTGGACCTGGACAAGATCCATCTGGGCAAGACCGTGGACCTCGAGCAGTACGAAAAGGCCAACCCCAAGGACTTCACCCTGCTGAGGCGGTCCACGCTCCAGGAGCTCAAGGCGGGTCTCTTTTACGAGACCCGGTGGGGCAACATCCGGCCGAGCTGGCATCTGGAGTGCCCGGCCATGGCCCTGAAGCACCTGGGGCCCACCTACGACATCCACGCAAGCGGGATCGAGCTCCTATTTCCCCACCACGAGAACACCATCGCCATCAGCCGGGCCGCCACAGGCAAGCCGCCGGCCCGGTACTGGCTCCACAACGAAGGCGTGGTCCAGAGCGGGGTGCAGGGGGAGGAGGAGACCCAGGTGGACCTCACCCTGCGCGAGATCCGGGAGAAGGGGTTCACCGGGCGGGACGTGCGGTACTGGCTCATCAGCCACCACTACCGAAAACCCATCACCTTTTCCTGGAGAAAGCTCGAGACCGCGCGGAAGACCCTGGCCAAGCTGGACACCTTCGTCAAGAAGCTGCTGAAGAGCCGGAACGGCCCATCCTACCCGGAGATGGACCAGCGCATCTACGACCTGCGCCGCAGCTCCCTGGACGCCCTCGACGACGACCTGAACGTCGCCCGGGCCCTGGCGGCGCTGTTCCAGTTCATCCGCAGGATCAACCGGATCATGGACCGCACGGGGCTCTCGGCCGGGGACCGGGACAAGGTCCTGGAGGCCCTGAACGCGGCCGACTCGGTCCTGGGGGTCCTGAACCTGGAGCCGGACAAACCGGACGAACGCTTGCAGGCCCTGGTGGATCAGCGGGAGGAGGCGCGGCGGGCCAGGGACTGGAAAACGGCGGACCGCATTCGCGAGGAGCTCCGGGAGATGGGGGTCGAGCTGATCGACACCAGGGACGGGCCGGTGATCCAGCGCTGAGCCATGGCCGCCCGCTTCCACCCTTGAGCCGCCAAGGGTTGCGACCGCCCGCCGGCGTCCTACCTCTCCGGGGCCTCGCGCTTCTCAACCCCCTCCTCCGCCCGCTCCCGATCCACGGTGTAGCGGACCTTGACCTGTGTGGTAGAGCCGGGCGCGACCTTCAAGGAGGGGGGAGCCAGGACCACGTTGACGGTCACCTCGCCCGACGCCCCCAATCCGTCCAGGGGCACCTTTTCCGTGTACAGGGTGGAGACGCGCTCCAGCACCCCTTTCGAGCCGACCACCCGTATGGTCTCGGGATCGGGAGAGGACTGCACGAGCCGTACGCCTTCGGGGAGGCGGCCGGACCAGTCCACCTGGACGGGCAGGGTCTTTTCGACCGGAGCGTCGAGATGCACCTCCACGGCCTGCGGCTCGATCTTTTTCAGGTAAACGCCGGCCGGCAGCTGGATGTTCTCTGAGGTGAGGTTGAATGTCCTGCGCCCGCTTTCCACCTTGCCCAAATCCAGGTTCACCTTCACCTGCTCGGGCCGGATGGTTTTCAGCAGGGGACCGGATCCGCTCAGGGTGAGGCGGACAGCGTCCACGGACGTGTTCACGATCTCCATCTCGGGGTTGCGGTTCCTGTACTCCACCGGGATTTCCATGGTCACCAGGGTGTCCCGCCCCCGGGTGAAGCTGAACCAGACGCCTGCGATGAGAACCACGGAGATCACCGCGGCGGCCGAGAGCTCCAGGGTTCTTCTCCTGGAGAGGCGGGGCGGATCGGGGCGGGTTCCCAACTGCTCGTGCAGGATGCGCGAGAGGGCGTCCTCGTCTTCAACGGTCCTCAGCTCACCCCCTTTGGCCACGGAGACGCTGCCCCTCTCCTCGGACACCACCACCACCAGAGCGTCGCTTCTCTCGGACAGGCCCAGGGCGGCCCTGTGGCGGGTACCGTATTCAGAAGAAAGGTCCTTCCGCCCGGTCAGGGGCAGGATCCCACCCACCTCCTCGATCCGGTTCCCCCTGACCAGAGCCGCACCGTCGTGCACCGGGTTTCCGTGCCAGAACACGCTGAGGATCATCTCCCGGGACACGAGCCCGTTCCAGGATATCCCGCTGGTGAACAGCTCGTCGAGGTCCTCCCGGCCCGGGAAGACCAGCAGGGCACCCACCCGGTTCCCGGCCAGCCCCTGGATGCCGTCCACAACCGCCTCCACGGAGGCGCGGGTCTCCTCGCGGGGGAACCCCCAGAGGATCGACCTCAGGTTCCTTGCCTGAAGAACGGAGCGGATCTCATTCCTGAAGACCACGATGATGATGAGGGCGGCCACCGCCGTGATTCCCCGGATGGCCCAGGTGGCCACGATCAAACCGAGGTAGATGGCCAGCCTTTCGAATATCAGGAGAACCACGATGCCGATGAGCACGCGAAAGGCGTTCGTCCCTCGAAACAGCACGTAAAGACGAAACAGGATGTAGCTGTTCAGCAGGATGTCCAGGACGTCCTGCCAGCGCATGGAGGAAAGCACGGGCAGCAGTTGTTCCATGGCCAATCAGTCCGTGATGCTGAATCTCAGGATCTCGATGGTGCGGCCGTCCTGATCCGAGATCTCCACACGCCAGGGGCCCCGGTCGTTCTCCCTGAGCTGGATCCGGCTGAACGTACCCCACTTCGGAGGATGGAGCTCCAGACGAATTCTCCTGCTGAGACGGTCCCGGTGGAACCAGTTGTGGTAAACCCAGGTCTCCTCGTGAATGGAATCGAACCGGCTGAAGCAGACCACCTGCTCCGTCTCGGCGGGAAACACGACGGCGGGACGGTACGGAGCGCCGTTCCGAATCTCTTCGCACATGACGGCCTTCGTCAACACGGGAGGTTCCGGACCGGAGCCGTCTTGAACGCCGGGACCTTCCGCCGCCCGGCCGGCGCCGGAAAGGAGCAGGAACACCGTCAGGCATGCAGCGATAAGCGCTTTCATTTCCCTCCTCGTTGAACGTCGATCATTCATCCTCCACAAGAGTATACGCACTTTTTTCCGGGATGCACCCTTACTTTGGGCGGCTAGGTCAACCGAGAGAAACAATTTTTTTTCCAGCATATGTCAAGCTTGACACAACACCCCTGCGACCGCTACACTGCCCGTCGTGAATCCCTTTTCATGGTCGTGAATCCCTTTTCATGGAGGAATGGTATGGCAGGCAAACGTGTATTGTCCTTACTGGCGGCCCTGGTCCTGGTCCTCGCCGGCGCCGCACTCGTCCCGGCGGCCGACACCCTGATGATGGCCACCACCACCAGCACCGACAACACAGGGCTGCTGGACGTGCTGGCCCCCAGGTTCATGGAAGACACCGGCATCGAGCTGAAGTGGACGGCGGTGGGAACAGGCAAGGCCCTGGAGATGGGCCGGAACTGCGACGTGGACGTGCTGCTGGTCCACGCACCGGCTGCGGAAAAGCGGTTTGTGGCCGACGGGTACGGCAGGGATCGAACCGAGGTGATGTACAACGACTTCGTCATCATCGGCCCGCCGGGCGATCCGGCCGGGGCCAAGGGCATGCCCGTGGTGGACGCAATGGAGAGGATGGCGGCCGGGAACGCCGCCTTTGCCAGCCGCGGAGACGACTCCGGCACCCACAAGAAGGAGATCTCCCTGTGGAAGGAAGCCGGCATGGCCGTGCCCGACAAGGAGTCCTGGTACGTGCAGACCGGCCAGGGCATGATCGCCACCATCAACGTGGCTGTCGAGAAGGGCGCTTACACCATGACCGATCGCGGGACCTTCATCAAGTTCGCCGACAACCACGGCGGCACCCCCCCCCTGGTGGTCCTGGTGGAAGGCGACCCGGTCCTGTTCAACCAGTACAGCACCCTGGCCGTCGATCCCGGGAACTGTCCGAACGCACAGTACGAGCTGGCCGGGAGGTTCACCCGGTGGACCACCTCGGACGAGATCCAGGCCTTCATCGGGGAGTTCGAGCTCCTGGGCAAGAAGCTGTTCACCCCCAACGCAAAGTAGGCTGCCTCGACCGGCGACTCATC
>JAIPEI010000199.1 GCA_021737245.1 Deltaproteobacteria bacterium
ACAGTCCGGCATGCAATGGACAGTTCGCGGGGCCAACGCCATTATCGCTCTTCGCTGTCTGTACCTCTCCGGACGCATAGAGGAATTCTGGGAGGAAACCGCCG
The DNA here is from genome assembly GCA_021737245.1 of Deltaproteobacteria bacterium. Taxonomy (GTDB): domain Bacteria; phylum Desulfobacterota; class DSM-4660; order Desulfatiglandales; family HGW-15; genus JAIPEI01. Next base: position 105 of record JAIPEI010000199.1, read on the forward strand.
CCGTGGCATAAAACCCCTATTTATGTCGCAGGCCCTCCCCCCCCGGCCCACAACTTGACCCGGACGGACCTGTAGGATAAAAGAGATCATCAACCGCATTCACCCCGCGGACCCATCGACCCCGGAGGCCTTCATGAAGATCGCCCAATACCGTGACTCGGGAAGAACGCGCCTGGGGCTTGTGGAAGGCGCAGCCCTCACCCCCTCCACCTTTCCGGGTGACCTGATCGACCTGATCGAGCAGGGGGCGGATCCGGTGGCTTCCGGACCTTCGGTCCCGCTGGAGCGAATCGAGTTCGCCCCCGCCGTGACCCGGCCTTCCAAAATCATCGCCATCGGCTTGAACTACATGGATCACGTCCGGGAGAGCAAGGGCAAGGTCCCGGAGGCCCCGCTGGTTTTCGCCAAGTTTCCCAGCAGCCTCGCAGCCCACGGAGCAGCGATCACCTGGGATCCCTCGATCACCTCGAAGGTGGACTTCGAAGCGGAGCTCGCCGTGGTCATGGGCAGAGAGGCGTCCCGGATCAGCGAGGACGAAGCCCTGGATGCGGTGTTCGGCTACACGTGCGGAAACGACGTAAGCGCGCGCGACCTCCAGTTCGGGGACGGGCAATGGGTCCGCGGCAAGTCCCTGGACACCTTTTGCCCGCTGGGTCCCTGGGTCGTCACAGCCGAAGAGATTCCAGACCCCCACGACCTCGCCTTGGGCTGCCGCGTGAACGGCAGGGTCATGCAGGAGAGCCGCACGGACCAGATGATCTTCCGGCTTCCGCGGCTTCTCAGCTACCTGTCCAGGCAGTTCACGCTGCTGCCCGGGGACGTGATCCTCACGGGAACTCCCCACGGGGTCGGGGCGTTCCGCGAGCCTTCCGTCTACCTCCGGGACGGGGACGAGGTAATCGTGGAGATCGAGCGGATCGGGGCGCTCGTCAACACTTGCCGGACCCTCTCCCGGAGCAGGCCCCCCCGACAGCCCGAGCAGGGCTGAGCTCACCTTCACCCGCCGGAGCCCCATGGAACCCATTGCCGACCACATCTTCCTCATTCCCGGAGCCAAGGGCGGGCGGTTTCCGTTCTCCCACTCCATCCTGGTACTGGACCGCGTGAGGGTCCTCATCGACACCGGATGCGGGCTGGACACCCTCACCCGGATTCAGGAGCAATACACCCCGGATATGGTCCTGCTCACCCACGCCCATCCGGACCACTGCTCGGGCACGGCGGTCTTCCCCCCCTCCCGGGTCTGGACGCCCGGGGAGAGCCGGGAGAGCACCGGCCGGCTGGAGCGGATGGCCGATCGGTTCGTCAGCCGGGCGCTCCGGGAAGAGTGGATGGAGTTCATGCGCAGCAGCATCGGGTTCCGGGATTTTGCACCTGAAAACAGCTACAGCGGCGGCGACCGTTTCGACCTGGGATCGCTGAGTCTCGTCCCGGTTCACGCTCCCGGACACGCGGATGACCACTACTGCTTCTACTTTCCCGAAGCGGCCGTCATGGTGACAACGGACATCGACTTCACCCGGTTCGGACCCTGGTACGCCAACGACGAGGGCGACATCGACCTGTTCCTCGAGAGCATCGAACACATCCGCTCCCACCCCATGGACGCCGCGGTCTCTTCCCACGAAGGCGTGGTACGCGAAAGCATACAGGAGCGCTTCGAGCGGTTCGCGTCGGCATTCGGAGAGCGGGAGGAACGGCTCATCGCCTTCCTGGAGCGTCCCAGGGATCTCGACGCGATCATCGACGAGGCGATCATCTACGGCTCCTTTCCGGTCCGTCCGCGCATCCTTCGCTTCTGGGAGCGCCAGATGATCGAGAAGCACCTCGCGCGCCTCGAGACGACCGGCCGGGTGAAGCGTACGGACGCGGGATTCGTGAGGATACGTTGATCGGTGATTCCTTGTGCGGGCGACTCAGACCCGCGCCCGGAGCACCCTGCCGAGGAGAGAGCGGACCAGGCCGTAGATGTCCGGATCATTGCTCGCCCGGGGCCCTGCCACGTTGAGCGTGCTCACGTCGTTTTCCTCGAGCCAGGATCGGACCTTGTTTTCGGCCTCCTCCATGCCGGTGACGGCCATGTCCACGTGGAGGCAGGGCTTCCTGTTTCGCATTGCAAGCCCCAGGGTGAGCCGGGAGCCTCCGGTAAGCGGGCCGCGGGAGACGATCAGCGTTGCATCCGAGTCCAGGACGTTTTTCTCGGTCCGGTCGGCGTAGCTGAAGGTGGTCATCTCGCGCAGGCAATAGCGCGCGGGGATGCGGCCGTCCTCGGCCTTTCTTCCCCGGGGAACCCAACCGCCGTGTGGAATGCCCGCCTGGACGGCCGCATCCAGGGCGGCCCGGTCCGCACCGGTCTGTCCCCCGGACACGATCCTGCTGATCATCGCACGCCCCCGACTTCCGTCGGACCGGGCTGCATCACCTTGACGCCCCGGCTCGTTCCGCCCCCGAACGCCACGACCGCCTCCTCGGCCACCCGCAGACCGTGCTCTAGATGCTCGGACGGAACCCCGGGCACGCCGTACGCGTAGAACAGCACGCTCCTTGTCTCCCCCCGGACCCGGGTCTTCTCGTCCGCACCCTGGCAGAGGACACAGACGATCCCGGCCTCGTCCCGCAGCACGATCTCTCCGTCCCGAGTCTGCATCTCCCGCCCTCCCATTCCCCGGCAGATCTCGCCCTCTCCGGCCACATCCAGGGTCAGCCCGCCTTCCATCCGGTCGAAGTCCGTCACGGCCACCAGGATACCGGCGCACATCTCGGCCATGAAGTGGGCGTCCACCAGCAGGTTGTACCGGGGAAACCCGCTGTTCACGGTCCGTTTGAGGTGCCCGGGCAACGGGCATTCCCGGCCGAACCCGGAGAAGAACCGGTCGTAGGCGTCGATGCGGTCCGCGATCCCGGCCAGGGTCTCCCGCTTCCTCATGCGACGGAGAAGCTTTCGCTTGTAAGCATCGAAGCCCTCGGGGTTCTCGGGGTTTTCGCAGCCTGTGAGAAGCACCAGACCGAACCCGATGTCCGGGTACCGGGATTGGTACCCGTCGGACATGGAAAACGAAACCTTCATCCCTGCTCCTTTCCGGATCACACGATCCTCGCGCCTTTGCCTTCACCGGCTCCGCCGCGGCCCGCTCCGAACATCTCCTGCCAGCTGCCCGCCAGGACGCCGGGGAGGCTGAAGATGAAGGCGCCCGGCCGGAAAATGGCTGCACAGGCCCTCGGCGACCGCCAACCCCGCCCTGCCCCGCCGCGTTATGACGCTCCCTTTCGCGTCGCCTGGAGGACCACCCGCATGCGGTGAATGAAGGGGGTCTCCTCCACGTACGGCACAACGAGTGCATACCGGGCACGGGTCAGGGCCACGTAGAGGGTGGCCTGCACCTTCTTTGTCGCAGCCTCGGGGGGGACGATCCGGTCCACCCCCACGAGATAGACGCGGTCGAAATCGAGGCCCTTGGCGCTGTGAATGCTGATCAGCACCACCGGCTCCCGCCCGGGTTCGAAGGCCCGCTTGGGGCGGGCGTCCCGGGACACCCAGCGGGCGCCGACGCCTGCCTGCTCCAGCGCGCCGAGGATCCGCATGGGCATGGCCCGGTTGTCGTAGGAAAAGCGGTCGCGTCCGTAGATCTTGTCGTCGTAGATCACGGCGGTCTCGCCGCTCCGCCCCTCCGTTTCCACGCGGGCTCGAATCTCCCCGGCCACGAAGGAGAGCACCGCGTCCATGCTCTCGAATCGCCGGAGCTGTGGAAGGGGGCCTTGAAACGGCCAGGGCTCCGGAAGGACGGCCGGCTGGCGTCTCCTTACGGCCTGGCGTCCCAGGAACCGCCGGCCGAACTCGAAGATCTCCGCCGTGTTCCGATACACGTGCTCCAGCCTGCGTGTCCGCCCCCGCGCCCGAACGCCAAGGGACTCCCACGCGGACCTGCGGCCGTAGAGATCCTGGGACGCGTCCAGCGCCACCACCAGGTCTCCACCGGGCCGGAGCATCTCCGTGACCACCCGCAGCATGTCGTCGCTGAAGTCCTGGGCCTCGTCCACGAGCACGGCGTCGAAGCGATCCACACCGGGACTCGTTTCCTCCCGAACGCGCTCCAGGGTCCGAAGCGTCACATCCCGATAGAACGCGTGATCCCGGTTCTCGAACGGAACCGTATCGCCCAGGATCCTGCCGCAGAGCTCGTAGAAGTGGGTGACCAGTACGCCGTCGTCCGAGGGAGCCAGCCCCCGCTCCCGCACCAGGCTCTCCAGGTACCCCACCAGGGCGATGTTGTAGCAGACCAGGAGGATCCGGCGGAATCCCGAGCCGTATCGGGAGAGAAAGGCACACCGGTGCACGAGCACCTGGGTTTTCCCGCTCCCCGGCGGCCCGGTGATCACCTGGTGACCGGAGGAAAGCCTGAGAGCGGCCCGCGCCTGGGCTTCGTCCAGGGCCGCCACCCCCTCCTGAAAGCGAACCCTGCCTGCCCCCTCGCCTTCAGACCCCCGGATCAGGGCCTCCGGGTGGAGCGCCAGAAGGACCCGGTCCATGTCACGGGCACCTATGGCGGCGGACCGGCGCGGGAACGCCATGGAGACCTGCCTTCGAAATCCTGCGCCCGTGGCATCCCGGTCCAGATCGCCCCCCGGCGCCAGATCGTCCCGGAACAGGACCCTCTCCCCGGGAACGAACCAGTGAAACCCCCGCTCGACGAACCGGGCCCGCGTCATCCCAGGAAAGGCGGTTGCGTGGGCCACCGGCACGCCCGGGTCGACGCCCGCCTCCTTCAAGGCCTCGCGGACCTCCGCTGGGCGCCGCCGTCCAGCTCGATCCGGGTTGGGCCTCTTGAGCCGCCCTTCCCCTTTTGACAGGAGAAATGCACCCGGCGTCGCGGAGATCAGCTCGGTCGAGGTCCAGGCCCGCGCCAGGACCACCAGCAGGCCCGTTCTTCTGCCCAGGAGCAGCACAGCCGGCTCGGATGCGTCCTTTCCGGGGTCGATCCAGCAGGCGTGTTCTGCACGAGGTCTGGCCAGGCGGATGAGAGCCCTCCGAACCTCCCGGATCGTCGCCTGATCCGGCTCCTGCACGCTTTCTCCATGGATTGATGGATTCGACCCGGCCATGACCCTTCCGCTCCAGGTTGGTTTTCGCGTCCGCCGTACCCCCGCAGGGGTCGTTCTTACCAGAAAACAGCGGGCAACGGTAGGCCGGATTTCGACGAGCCGGACCGCAGGACGCCGGAGACGTACTCCAGCCACGGGAAACGGGAGGATTTAAAGAAATGGTCTCTTCGAAGAGAAAGGCCTCGAGGGGGGCGAAAGGGGCCCATCGGACTTCGCCGGGAGACCGCCGTCCTGCCCTGTCAGACCCGGTTCAGGAAACCCTGAAACGCCTTGATCGCCTCCACCCGGTCTTCCAGGGATACCTCGTCCTCGAACACGAACTCGATCAGGAAGCGCAGTCGATACTCCACGGCGGACGTCTCGTAGCCCCGGCTGGGCGTCACCTTGATGTCTTTCAGGCGGTCGAAACGATCCGTCCCCAGGTTCTCGGGCCGCCTGAGGATCAGACGAATCCCTTCCAGGGCGTCCTCTTCGCCCTCGACCACCAGCTCGATCCCGTCCAGCTTCTTGACGGCCTTGACGATCTGCTCGTCATCCACTCGGATCTTCATGTCGCCTCCGGTTCTTGAGGACGCGTGGATGTTGCCGCGCTTGCTCACATCGTATGCCTTGCAGCCGGGCACGTCCGGGTTCAACCGGCCCGCGCCCCGGTTCGGCCGCCCGGAAATGACCGGGAAGGTCGTCCCGCCGTGCTGACGGCTCGGTCCGGGCCGCTGAAGGGGCTTATCCCCCGGCAATGGGTTGGAACACACGCACCTCCGCCCGGTCCCGGAGCACCGCATCCTCAGCCAGGACCCGCCCTTCCGAGACGACCACCGCTTTCTTGTCCTCGGGGATTCCCAGGCGGTCGAGGAGATCCCGGACGAGGGCTCCTTCCGGAAGCTCGATCCAGGCGCCCTCTCCCGATCCGCCCTCATCCCCCGAAGGGTTCAATGTCCCGTACAATCGCGCGTGCAGCCTCATGGCGCTCACTCAGAAATCGACCGAGGAGTCCAGGGCCTCCTCGGTGATTCGGACCTGATCCTTCGTTTTTCCGTCTTGGGTTTTCCGGTTCGACCACGCCCCACAGGGCGGCAGTCCTCCGGGAGCAGCACTTCAGGCTGACCAACGGGTGGATGAAGTGTATCACATTGCTGAAAGGCGGGACAAGAAGATCGACAATCGACAAAAGCACGGGCAAAGCAGAGCTCACTTTGGCAGGCGGCCGCCCTGAGGAGCGTTCCTTCCCCGCCGCGTTGAGGGTCATATCCCCTCCCGGGCCTATGAAACAAAAAACCAGAGCCCGCACCCGGAACTGCTCGTCCACGGCCAATATGTTGTATGATGCAGTATGCCATTTGATTGATGCTCGTCTACGGGCTTTGTCTCCTTCAGTTCTGTCATGACCCTGTCCACAATGGAGCCTGCCGGCGTCAACGTGCTGCCGGATGCAGCCAAGCAAAACCCAAAAGAGATGACGGCACACAGGTTTGACGGGTTCGAAAAAACCCGCTCATCCGCCGATGGAAAGGATATAGGCTATTGAAATTCAGGGGGCAGATCTC
>JAIPEI010000200.1 GCA_021737245.1 Deltaproteobacteria bacterium
GTCGAACACGGGCAGGCCCGCCTTGGCCACCTTGTAGAAGTGCTCGGAGAAGTTCTCGTTCACCTCCAGGGGGGAACGGGTGAGGCAGAAGACGATCATGATGTCCTTCTTCTTCTCGTAGATCTCCACGGCCCGCGCAAGCGCTTCGTCCGAGGTCACGGCGAAGTACATGGGCTTGCTGCAGTTCTCGACCATGATGTTCATCTGCTCCACTTCGTCCTTGAGCTTGATTCCCCGACCCATGCCGCTGACGATGTCGTTCGCCTCGGCGATCTGCGCGATCCTGGCCGCATGCTCCGGTTTCGGAAAGATACCGCCTTCGCCGGCCTCGTCGTCATAGACATAGGGGGCTGTACCTCCGATGAAGAAGCTGCTTTTCGGCACGAAAAAGTCGTCCACCTTGGGCACGGTCTCAAAGCACTTTTCCACGAGGTCGTTGGTAACGAAGATTCGATCTTCAAAGACGTAGGCGAGGCCCTCGGCCTCCTGCTCCTGAAAGGCCCTCAGGATCTCCGGCTGCTTGCAGCCCACGCCCACATTTTCCAGGATCCAGAGTGCGTCCTTGTGGACCTGCAGAAGCATTTCCACGGTTTCCTTGCCGAAGACGGCCTCGGACTGTTCGATCTGTGCTTGATTCACGATAGGTTTCTCCTTTTGCCGCCCGTGCGGTCCGGGCACGAGCCGATGTTCGGATTTACACGAGCCTTCTGAATGAATGAAACGCGATGGAATCGCAAAGAGCCCGGAAGCAGGAATCCGCGGCGTGACGGAGACCGGCGTTCGAAAGAGTCCGTTCCGTGCCGGTCATTCGGCCGGTTCGGGACCGCCGCCTCCGCAGTGTGCTTTCGGGGATTTACTGCCATGAAGGTCTCAATAGAAATCGTTTCAACTGAAAACATATAACCCAATACGAGCGGATCGTCAAGGGATTTCTTCTGAAGAGGGGGCGGCCGCCCGCGCAGCACGGAGGTCTTGAATGCGCCCGTTTTGGAGATGCCCGGCGCAAGCGGGCCGTCGGATGTTTCGGCAGCACGCCGGCTATTCGACCTCGAGATCCTGAACGTCCAGCATCTGTGTGAGCCTTTGCAGTCCGTGTAGAATGGTTTCCGTTTCATCCGCCGAAAGCCGGCGCAGGCCGTCCATGATCTTCTGTTGAATGGGTGGGGGCGCATTTTCGGCCAATCGCTCTCCGAACTCGGTAAGCTCGATGGTGATGACGCGGCGGTCGGTGGACTGCCGTGTCCTTCTGGCCAGACCCTTCTGCTCCAGTCGATCAATGATTCCGGTGACCGTGCTGGGCTTGACAAAGATGTGGCGGGCGATCTGGGAAGAGGATAGAGGGCCGTTTTCATACAATGCAAGCAGGCAGTTGAGTTGGGCGGCGCTGACCTGGTGCTTCTTGTTCAGCTCCTTGCTGTAGAGCGATCCAGCCTGCATCAGCCGCCGGATCTGGAAGATGATCTCCCGGATCGCCACCTGCTTTTCAGCGGCGGGAGCCGGAGGGCCGGGCGGTGACCGATGTTCGCTCACCATGGTCTCATTCTCTCCTGGCGGGCGGGCTCGCCGCTCGATATTTGGTATGGCTTAATATATTAAGTAACATTTAAACGTCGCTCTGTCAAGTGAAATGGTCTGGGGATGGTGATGGATCGCCTGTTACGGTTCAGCCAGGATCGACAATTTTTTCGAGATGTTGTCTTCAATCCAGTGCGGGTCCCACCACTCGATGGGGTTCACCGGGACCCCGTTCACCAGAACGGCGAAATGGAGATGGTCGCCCCCGGCGAGGCCGGTGCTTCCGGTGGTGCCGAGCATCTCGCCCCGTTTGACCTCCTGTCCCTCGGAGACCTGGATGGAGCTCAGGTGTCCGTAAAGAGACATCAGCCGCTGCCCGTGATCCAGCACCACGGCCTGGCCGTAGATGCCCAGCCTCTCCGCGAGCAGCACCCGCCCGCGATTGGCGGCAGGGACCTGGGAGTTGGCCAGCGATGCGAGGTCGATGCCCATGTGGTCTTTCTCATCGACGGGCTCTCCCTGGTAGTAGTAGACGCGGTGATCCGCGAACCGGGCCATGGTCGCTGCGTTGGGCAGCCTCATCCAGGGCCCGTCCCAAAGACGTTTCGGCCCGGACTCGGCCTGGAGCGTTTCCAGGGCCTGGTGGTTCTGCCGTCGAAGCTCGTTGTTGATCGCCAGGTACTTTTCAATGGGCGTCTTCCGGCCTGAGAATGGAAAGAACGAAAAATAGGGCAGGATCCGGTCCAGGAACCCGTCGGTGATGTTCATGCGATCCTTGCGGAAGCGCTTCGACCGGATTCGATGGTAGAAGGAGGTGCGCGTCTGGTTCCCGGCTCGGTCTTCGGCCCAGAGGAGGATCGGGGGATCCGCATCCATGTCGTGAGGAACGGCGAAGTAGCAGGTGTAGCGGCCGGACGCGTCCTTGTCGTCCGAAGGAAAGCCCGGGAAGAGCCTGCCGCCCACAAGAACACCGCTCTTCTCCGTGTCCGAGGAGGTCTGATAGACGGCGAGGCAGCTTCCTCCCTGATTGATGTAGTGAAGCCGGGTCAGCGCCCGGATTGCGGGGGCCATGGTATCCACGGTGAGACTGTGGGTGAGAAGGGATCGATTGCCGTCGCCTCCTCCGCGCCTGGAGTGGTCGAACACCTCCACCTTGAGCTCCGCTCTTCCCTGGGCCAGGTTGAGGGAGAGCGGGTCGATCTCGAAGGCGACCTCGTGCCGGTGGACGCCGTTGCTGTTGAACAGACCCTTGTAAGGGAACGTCTTCTCGACAACGGTGACCTCGCGGCCCGCCTGGTCGATGCTGACCCTCAGGGACCGCAACCCTCCCTTTGCGTCCTCGGCCTCCAGCGTGAAGCGATGGCCTTTGGAGAGGAACTCCGGCAGCGGCTCGACAATCACCTCGGGACGCTCTCCCTCGAAAACATGAAGGAAGAACCAGGCAAAAACGCCCACCACGGCGAGGATGATGACGGTGATCAGAGTAAGAAGGACTTTTCTGCTTCGTTTCATATGAGACCTTTCGACTGGATTCCACTTGCCGGGGCATGAGCCGGGTCCCGGCCACGGAAGGGTCCCCGCCCGGGCTTTTCCCCGCGCCCCGGCAGAGGGACGCCTTCATAGCAATTCCTGACTCGAAACGCAATCCCTTCCCGACGCCTCAGCCCTGCCCGATGGTACGGGCGATGGCTTCCACGCGCGCCATGATTTCCTCCGGATCGATGCCGGTGAAGCGTCGATCCCGCATGAGCACCTCGCCGTCCACCACAGTGTGGCGGACATCGGCGCCGGTGGCGGAGTAGACAATCGTCGAAACGGGGTTGTACAGAGGTTGAAGGTGAGGCCGGTCCAGGTCGATGACGATGAGATCGGCGCGCTTTCCCGCCTCCAGGGTTCCGATTTCCCGTTCGAGCCCCATCACCGCGGCGCCCCCCGACGTGGCCATTCGCAGGGCCGCTTCCGCGCTCACATGGGTAGGATCCTTGTCAAAGACCTTGCTCAGCTTGGCGGCGGTGTCCATCTCCTGAATGAGATCCAGGTTGTTGTTGCTCGCGCATCCGTCCGTGCCCAGCCCCACGCGGATCCCGGCCTTCAAGAATTTGTGGATGGGCGCCGTCCCCGAGGCGAGCTTCATGTTGCTCTCCGGTACGTGCGCGATGCGCACGCGCCGCTCTGCGAGGAGGGAGATCTCTTCCGCTTCCACATGGACGGCGTGAGCGGCGATCAGATCGGGGGTCAGGACCCCGATACGGTCCAGGTAGAGCACCGGTCTTTCGCCGGTGCGTTTCACAATCTCCTCCACCTCGCCGCCGGTCTCGCTGAGGTGGGTCTGAAGGGGGCTTCCAAATTCGCGGGAGACGGCCGAGGCGTCCCGCATCGTGCTTTCGGAGCAGGTCGAAGGGCTGTGGCAGAAGAGACCCGGGGTGATTCGCTCCGAGAAACCGTGCCAGCGCTCCATGAACGCGCGTCCCACTGCGAGATTGTCTTCGGGTCGGGGGACGCCGGGGGCGGGAAAATCGATCACCCCCTGGGCGATCAGGGCCCGAAGGCCGGCCCGCTCAACCGCCTCCAGACCGGCGTCCTGGAAAAAGTAACCGTCCGCGACGCAGGTGGTCCCCGAGGCGATCATCTCCAGACATCCCAGCAAGGTGCCCCAGTAGACCGTTTCCGGATCGAGGAACCGGGCTTCGGCCGGGAAAATGCGGTTGAAAAGCCATTCGTCCAGGGGGAGGTCGTCGGCATAGCCCCTGAAAAGGGTCATGGCCGTATGGCCGTGGGTGTTCACGAGCCCGGGCAGAACAACCGCGTCCCGGGCGTCCAGGATCTCCACGCCGGGATCCGCCTCTGCACGATCATCCACGGACAGGATGCGGCCCTGCCGAATCCGCACGGTGCCCTCACGGATAGGCGCCCGGCCTTCGGCCATGGTCAGGACGATTCCACCGCGGACGATCAGATCCGGGGCCTCTTCCTGCCGGGGATCGGGCGGATGGGTCGCAGGCATGAGCGCCTCGCAGTGCGGGTGGAGTTCCCGGGACGATGGCTCTTGAGATCGACGGCAACGCTGCCGCTCATTGAAATCCCGGGGAGGATCCGCTGCTTTCGGTCGTTTCGCGACTCCGTCGGGTTTCCGTTGCCGCCCGCTCGGGACGTGATGCAGGGCCGCCGGGCGGCCCCGCCCGTAACGCTTAAGGAGGCATTATAGGAGTTCAGGGGAACACGTCAAGGAAATCAAAATCGGTTGACATCCGTGAGGGATCTGGTAGGTAAAGCGATTCTCCGGTCCCGGGACCGGGGTCATACCGAAAAGCGATCCGAGACAAGGAACCATGGCTGAAATCGCCCCCTTTCATGGATGGACGTACGACTTCGACCGGCTCGGAGCCCCGGCGTCCCTGCTGGCTCCGCCCTACGACGTGATCTCTCCGGAGGAGCAGGAGTCCCTCTACGCCTCGTCTCCCTGCAACGTGATCCGGCTGATCCTCGGCCGAAAGAAGACCGGCGACTCGGATTGGGACAACCGCTACACGAGGACCGCCGAAACCCTGAAGCGCTGGGTCGCGGCCGATGTGCTGGTCCGTTCCCCCGGGCCGGCCTTCTATGTGACATCCGTGCGCTACGACCCCGGAGACGGATCGGGCCCCAAAACGCGCTGGGGCGTGATTGCGCTCGTTCGAATCGAGGACGAGGGCTCCCCGGTGATCCTGCCGCACGAGAGAACGTTTTCAGCCCACAAGGACGATCGACTCCGCCTGATGCGGGCCACAAGTGCTCAGCTCAGCCAGATTTTCGCCCTGTACGAGGATCCCTCGAACGACGTCCTCGGCTGTTTTCGGGAAGCCTTGGGGCGTTCGCCGGACCTCGCGTTCGATTACATGGACGGCACCGTTCACCGCGTGTGGGCGGTTCGGGATCGAAGTGTCTTTTCCGCGGTCGCCTCCGCCATGGCGGACCGATCCCTGCTCATCGCAGACGGCCACCATCGCTACGAGACCGCCAGGAACTACAGGAACCTCATGAGGGTGAGACACGGACACCGGCCGAGCGACCGTTCTTATGAGTTCACCATGATCTACCTCAGCAACATGGCCGATCCGGGGCTCACGGTCCTGCCGTCCCACCGCCTGATTCACTTTCTCGGGGACGAGCGGGAAACGGGGTTTCCCGACGGCGTGGAGCGCTGGTTCGAGGTCTCGCCTCTCCCATGGAGGCTTTCCGAGGCCCCTGATCATGCCTCCGCGATGCGGGAGCTGATCCAGAAGGCGGGACGCGACACCGTTGCGTTCGCCCATTTCCGCCGGGGGAATGAAAAAGGGCTTCTTTTGCGGTTGAGACCCGGTGCCGAGCAGGATCTGGGCGAAGACCTGCATCCTTCTCTGCGGAAGCTGGATGTCCTGGTCCTGTCGCGCCTGATTTTTCAGCGATCCCTCGGTTACTCCCTGGAAGCCCTGGACAACGAGGACCGATTCCTTTATGAAAGCGACATGAGAAGCGCTCTCCGAGGGGTGGCGTCAGGGGAGTGCGAGATGGGGTTCTTTCTCAACCCCACGAAAATCGATCACGTCCGGGAGGTCGCCTCGAATCGCCTGGTGATGCCCAGAAAATCCACCTACTTCTTCCCCAAGGTCCTCAGCGGTCTCGTGTTCAACCGGATGGACCCGCATGAGCTCATCCAGTCCCCATAACCCCTGCGGCCCCGGGGAACGCATCGAACCTTTCCTGGACGGGCGCCTGCAGGTGATCCAGTCGCGCAGCGGCTACCGGTTCTCCGTGGACGCCCTGCTCCTGGCGGACTTCGTCAGGGTCAGGAAGGGTGACCGCGTCGTCGACCTGGGGACCGGCTGCGGCATCATTCCCCTCCTGCTGCTGTGCTCCCGCAGGATCGAGTCGGTGGTCGGGCTCGAGGTTCAAGAGGAGCTGGCACTTCAGGCAATCAGGAACGCCGGGCTCAACGGGTTCGATAACAGATTCCTGTTGGTCCGGGGGGGTCTCCGCCGGCCCCCGCTCAAGCACGGCGGCTTCCACGCGGTGATCTGCAACCCGCCGTACAGGAGGGCGCGGAGCGGCCGGATCAATCCGGACCGGGAGCGGGCCGTCGCCCGTCACGAGATCATGGCGTCCCTGGACGACATCCTGCGGGCGGCCCGCGTCCTGCTTCGAGGGAAGGGGCGTCTGTCCTTGATCTACCCGGCGGAGCGGGTCACCGATCTCCTGGCCCGCATGAGAG
>JAIPEI010000201.1 GCA_021737245.1 Deltaproteobacteria bacterium
GGCCGGAGAGATGCTCGACAACGTGATCCACTGCATCCGCACCCACCGGTTCCGGGGCGACGCCCGGCCCGAGACCCTGGAGGGCAGGGTCCTCTTCGACGCGGACAAGCTGGATGCCATCGGCGCGGGGGGGATCGGCCGGGCTTTCCAGTTCGCCGGCGAGGTGGGGGCCACGCTCCATAACCCCCTGGCCGACCTGGAGAGCACGGCGCCGTACACACGCGAGGACACGGCTTACCGTGAGTACCGGCTCAAGCTCTCCCGGATTCGGGAGCGCATGCTCACACAGGAAGGCCGGCGGCTGGCCGGGGAGCGCCACGCCTTCATGGAGCGATTTTTCGACCGCTTCCTGGAGGAGGTGAGAGGGAAAAGGTAACGCTCTCATTCAAACAGCTCCGTGCTGAGGTACCGCTCGCCCGTACTGGGCAGGACGGTCACGATCCGCTTGCCGCGGTTCTCCGGCCTCCGGGCCACCTGAATCGCGGCGGCCACTGCGGCGCCCGACGAGATCCCGCACAGCAGCCCCTCCGCCCTGGCGAGCTTTCGGGCCGTCTGGAATGCCTCCTCATCCTCCACAGTCACCACCTCGTCGATCACCTCCCGGTTGAGCACCTTCGGCACGAACCCCGCACCGATCCCCTGGATCTTGTGGGAACCGGGGCCGCCGCCGCTCAAGACGGGCGATCCGGCCGGCTCCACGGCCACGGCCCGGAACCCGGGACGCCGCTCCCGCAGCGCCTCGGAGACGCCCGTGATGGTACCGCCCGTTCCCACACCAGCCACGAACAGGTCCACCTCCCCTCCCGTGGCCTCCCAGATCTCCTCGGCCGTCGTGCGCCGGTGCACGTCCGGGTTGGCCGGGTTGGAGAACTGGTCGGGCATGAAGGCGTTCCCCGACTCCTTCAGGATCTCCTCCGCTTTGTCCAAGGCGCCCTTCATGCCCCGGTCCCCGGGCGTGAGCACCAGCTCCGCACCCAGGTGGGCCAGCAGCTTCCGTCGCTCCACGCTCATGGTCTCAGGCATGGTCAGGACGAGACGGTAGCCCCGTACGGCACAGACAAAGGCGAGGCCGATGCCGGTGTTCCCGCTCGTGGGCTCTACGATCACGGTCTCCGGCCCGATCCGGCCGTCGGCCTCGGCCGCCTCGATCATGGACAGTCCGATCCGGTCCTTGACGCTCCCCAGCGGGTTCTTGTACTCCAGCTTGGCCAGAATCTCGGCCCCGAGGCCCTCGGCGATCCGGTTGAGCCGCACGAGCGGCGTTCGTCCCACGATCCGGGTGATGTCCTCGTAGCTCTCGGCCATGGTCAATCCCTCCTTCAAGAAGCCTCGGTGACCCGCGCTTCGTGGTTCGTGAGCCTTTCCGCTCAGCTTTCCCCGGGTCTCCGGACCACGAGCTCGGGCCGCTTCGTAAAGACCCGCGTGTCGGGCGGCACGGACTCGGTGATCCAGACGTTGCCGCCGATCACGGAGCGGGTTCCGATCACGGTTCCGCCGCCCAGGATCGTGGCGCCGGAGTAAATGATCACGTCGTCCTCGATGGTGGGGTGGCGTTTCCGGTTTCGAAGGCCGCCCACGGCGTCCTTGGGAAGGGACAGGGCGCCCAGTGTCACCCCCTGGTAGATGCGGACGCGGTCGCCGATCTTTGACGTGGCCCCGATCACCACACCGGTACCGTGGTCCATAAAAAAGCTCTCCCCGATGTGGGCCGACGGGTGGATGTCGATGCCGGTCCTGCTGTGGGCGTGCTCGGTCATGATCCTGGGGACGAGGGGAATGCCCAGGTGGTCGAGCTCGTGGGCGATCCGGTAGACCGTGATGGCGAACAGCCCGGGGTAGCTGAAGATGATCTCGTCGAAGCCTCCTGCAGCGGGATCCCCGTCATAGGCGGCGCGCACGTCCTTTCCCAGAGACAGCCGCAGGCGGGGCAGCTCCCTCATGAACGCCACCGCCGCCTCCTGACCGCGGTCCCGGCATTTGGAGCAGGGCCGATCGTAACGAACGCAGTCGTGCCGCACCGCCAGGGTGATCTGCTCGGACAGGGCCTCGAAGAATGCCGTGGCCAGCTGACCGAAGTAGTACCCCAGGTTGATCCGGTCGAGCCTGTCCGGGATGAAGTAGCCCGGGAAGAGGAGCCGCCGGCCCATGGAGAGGATGCGGATGATGGACTCCCTGGAGGAGATGGGCTCGGGGCCCACGTGATCGAATGCGTCGTCTCCATCGCAGGACCGGACCAGCGCCTCCACGATGCCGGGAATCTCCTCCCGCCATCGGCGCGTCTCGGACATTTCGATCCGGCAGCTCTCTTCCCGCTCTTCCACCTGGTCACTCACGATCCCGTCCTCTTCGGCCTCGAAAGCCTTTGCCCGCTCACCCGCCCGCTCAAGCCGCCTTGGAGGGGTCCCAGTAAGGGGACAGGGACCTCAACCGCTCGATGATGGGCGGGAGCTTGTCAATGACGAAGTCGATCTCCTCCTCGGTGTTGTAGACGCTCAGGCTGAACCGGATGGAGCCGTGGGCCATGGTGAAGGGAATGCCCATGGCCCGCAGCACGTGGGACGGCTGAAGCGATCCGGACGTGCATGCCGAGCCCGAGGAGGCGCAGATGCCGAACTCATCCATCATCAGGAGGATGGACTCGCCCTCCACGAACTCGAAGCTGATGCTGGTGGTGTTCGGGAGGCGCTTCGCATCGCCGCCGTTCACCTTGCTGTTGGGAATGCGGTCCGTCAGTCCGGTCTCCAGCTTGTCGCGAAGCCTGCGGACCTCGGTGTTCTCCCGTTCCATGTTCGCCCCGGCCAGCTCGCAGGCCTTTCCCAGGCCGATGATGCTCGCCGTGTTCTCGGTTCCGCCGCGGCGGCCGCGCTCCTGGTGCCCCCCGATGAGGTAGGGAGAGAACTTTGTGCCCTTTCGCACGTAGAGCACCCCGATGCCCTTCGGGGCGTGAAGCTTGTGCCCGGAGATGGAGAGCATGTCGATGGCGCTGTCCTTCAACCGGATGGGGACCTTGCCCGCGATCTGGACGGCGTCGGTGTGAAAGAGGATCTCCTGGTCCCTCGCCATCCGGGCCGCCTCCTCCACCGGAAAGATCACGCCGGTCTCGTTGTTCGCCCACATGAGGCTCACCACAGCGGTGTCCGGCCGCAGGCTCCCTGCGTAGCGGTCCATGTCGAGCATGCCCTCGCCGTCCACCGGAACCTCGGCCACCTCGTATCCCCGCTCCGCGAGGTGCTGGCCCAGGGTGCGGATCGCCGGATGCTCCACGCGGCTCGTCACCACGTGTCGCTTCCCGGGGTTGGTGGCGAGGGCCGACATCACGGCGGTGTTGTCACTCTCCGTGCCGCAGCTCGTGAAGAGAATCTCCCCGGGCTCGGCTCCCAGAAGGGCGGCCACGCGCTCCCGGGCCTCATTCAGCTTGCCCGCCACCTGGCCCCCGAAGCGGTGCGCGCTGGACGGGTTGCCGTAGAGCTCGCTGAAGTAGGGCACCATGGCATCGACCACTTCCGGGGCCACCCGGGTGGTGGCGTTGTTGTCCAGGTAGACGGTTTTCATGTGCGCACCTCCTCCACCACGAGCTCCGGCAGCACCAGCTCCTGAAGCTTACCCTCCACGAAGTTCTTCATGGTCTGCTCGCTGGCCTTGCACACGGCGCAAGCGCCCCGCATGGAGAGGAGCACGCGGTTCCCGATCACGTCCACGAGCTCGATGTCCCCGCCGTCCTGCTTGAGGGCCGGCCGGATCTCGTTCTCCAGCGTCTCCTCGATGAGCCGGATCTTCTGGATGTTGCTCATCCTGGGCCGGGTCTTTGGCTGCTTCTCGGCCCGGACCCGGCTGATGATCTCTCGGATGCTGTCGTGGCAGCTCTCGCAGCCGCCGCCGGCCTTGGTGTAGTTCGTGACCTCCTCGACGGTGGCGAGGTTGTTCTCCCTCACGGCCTTCTCGATCTGCCGATCCGTCACGCCGAAGCACTCGCAGACGACCTCCCCTTCTTCCTCCTGCTTGGGCGGCTCTCCCCGGTAGTCGGCCAGGGCCTTCTCCAGGGCCTGCTGCCCGAGCACGGAGCAGTGCATCTTCTCCTTGGGCAGCCCCCCGAGGTAGTCCGCAATCTCCTGGTTGGTGATCTTCCCGGCCTCCTCTACGGTCTTTCCCTTGAGGAGCTCGGTGAGGGCCGAGGCCGAGGCGATGGCGCTGGCGCATCCGAAGGTCTGAAAACGAGCGTCCTCGATGACGCCCTCGTCATTGATCTTGAGGCTGAGCTTGAGGGCGTCCCCGCACGCCATGGAGCCCACCTCGCCCACGCCGTCGGCATCCTCGATCACCCCGGCGTTCTTCGGGTTCAAAAACAGCTCTTTGACTTTATCCGTGTACTCCCACATGGATGCCTCCTTGTATACAGGCAACGCGGCTCCAGGCGCCGCCCCGTCCTCCGGGAGGGGCTGGGCCCGGCTGTTCCGAAACGGCCTGAATCGTTAAAAAACCCTATCAGATTCCCCCGATCGAATCAACACGGGGCAGGTACGGTTCCAGCACCCTGCAGGATCGGCACATCCGCATCTTTTCCTCCCAGCTCTTCCGTGCCTCGCCTCCGCAGATCGTCCCGTTGATGAACCAGCAGAGGGCGCCCACCCGAAACTCCCAAGCAGGACAACGCGACTTTCGCTCCTCAGGGCAGCCCAGGATTTCCCAGCAGGGGGCAAGGAGCCGGCCGGCGCCCCCCGCGTGGACGAGGAGGAACAGGATCTGCCGTTCCGCGTGCGGGGGAATGTTCCGCCACCCCTGCTCGTAGCTGTGCACGGCCTTGATCGAGCTCCCGAGCAGCCGGGCCATCTCCTGCTGGGTCTTGTTCAGCCGCTTCCTCGCTGCGGCAAACTCGGTGCTGTCCATAAGAACCCCTTTCTCATCCATTAAAATGCCACTCTGTGGTAGTTGGGTCAAGCCAAACCCTTCATGGATCCCTCCCGGCTGAAGCCGGTCACTGTCCTGCCGTCTGCGCTCCAAGCTTCGGGCTTAATACGGCTCATTCAAAATTGACAGGGCGAGACAACGCAGGTTAAGGTCCCAGTCCGGGACGATCAGGAAGACAGGGAGGGGGCAAAGACATGGCGAACGGCTGGATCCTGGCGGGCGCGCTTTTCCTGGTGAACCTCGGCTTCTTTGTCCTGTGGGTGCTCTTCACTTACGAGTCCATGCGGGAGCAGGAGCCTCGGGCCCCGCGGTTCGGGTGGGCCGGCATGGGCGTCCACGCGCTTGTGGGGATTCTGATCCTGGCCTGGCCCTCATCGCGGGTCCCCCTGGCCTGGCTGTTCGGACTCCTGCTGGCCGGCGGGGTGTTCTTCCTCCTCCCCATCCCCGGAAAGGCCCGCTCGCTCCGCGGTGCGGCCGGCTATCTCGCCCGGGACGGAGCCGCGTTCGAGAAGATGGACGAGCGGGAGAGCATGTTCGCCCGAAACCGGAGCCTCAGGCCGGGATCCCCGGAGTACGACCGATATTACGAGGCCCATCCGGAGCACCGGGAGTACGACGAAAGGCGCCGCGCCCGGGGCGGCCCCCTGGGGAGGCCGGGCGCCATCGACGGCGGCTACCGGCCCAACGTCGCCATGCTGGCCTCCTCCTTCGAGCTGCCCAACATGGTGGGGGACAAGGCCCGGGTCGACCCGGCCTCCGCAGCGGGTCAAAGCAGTTACGCCGGCGGAGACGCGCCCGGGCCCGAGCCCCTGGATCCGGAGAAGGCCTCGCGCATCGTCAAGGGATGGGCGGGCCGGCTGGGCGCGGATCTCGTGGGAATCTGCCGCGTGGATCCCCGCTGGGCTTACAGTCGCCGGGGCGAGATCCACTATGGCGAGTGGGAGTCGTGGGGCCGGGAGGTCCCGGATCCCCTTCCCTATGCGGTGGTGATCGCCACGGAGATGGACTCCGGCATGGTGGCCGCGGCCCCGCACACGCCCTCTGTGGTGGAGAGCGCCTGCAACTACTCCCGCGGGGCCTACATCACCACCATTCTGGCCCAGTGGTTCGGGACCATGGGGTACCGGGCGGTGGCCGAGCACAACCGGCACTACGACCTGCTCATGGTCCCCCTGGCGGTGGACGCCGGCCTGGGAGAGCTCGGACGGCTGGGCTATTTGATTGCAGACCGCTTCGGCCCAAGGGTGCGCCTCTTCGCCGTCCAGACGGACATGCCCCTGGCCGTGGACCGGCCCGTGGACCTGGGCGCGGAACGGTTCTGCGAGGCGTGCAAGAAGTGCGCGGAGGCATGCCCCTCCAAGTCCCTCCCCCTGGAACGCGAGCAGGGGGAGGACCGGGGCATCGTGCGCTGGAAGATGAATGCGGAGACCTGCTTCGACTACTGGGGCAGGATCGGCACGGACTGCTGCGTGTGCATGGCGGTCTGCCCCTTCTCCCGGCCGTACCGATCCATTCACAGGCTCGTGCGATTCCTCCTCCGCCGGTCCCTTCCCGCCCAACGTCTCTTTCCCTACATCGACAACCTGCTCTACGGCCGGCGGTGGCGCTCCCGGCCGGCGCCGAACTGGGCGGCCTTTCCAAAAGAGAGGCGCGGCGGGCGCGCTCCTTCCGCCCAAAACCGCGCCTGAGAGGACGAAGCTGAACCGCAGCGATGAGGAGGAGCAGGAGGCATCCGAGCCGGTTCACGAGTGGTCGGCCCGGAAGAGCATGGCTGCAGAGACGGCGTGAAAGATCGTTCCGATCCAGGTCACCCCCC
>JAIPEI010000202.1 GCA_021737245.1 Deltaproteobacteria bacterium
CCGGACCTCCATGCCCAGATCCAGGATCCGCCCGATCTCCCGGTCCAGGACCTCCGGAGGCAGCCGGAAGTCCGGAATGCCCGCGCGAAGCATGCCGCCCAGCTTCTCCAGGGCCTCGAACAGGGTCACCTGGAAGCCTTCCAGGCGGAGGAAGTATGCCGCGCTCAGCCCGGCCGGGCCGGAACCGATCACGGCCACGCGCTCCTCCCGCTCCTCGATCGCCGGCCGCTCCCACACGGAAGACGCGGCCCGGTCCGCCGCCACGCGCTTGAGCTGCCGGATGGCCACGGGCGCATCCAGCTCCGCCCGCCGGCAACGATCCTCGCAGAAGGCCGGGCAGACCCGCCCCAGCACGCCCGGAAGGGGGAGGCGCTCCATGATCAGACGCACGGCCTCTTCGTACTTTCCCTGCTTGACCAGCTGCACGTAGCCCTGCACGTTGATGCCGGCCGGGCAGGCCGTGGTACAGGGTGCGCGATCGTGCTTGTCGATGACGTACGTGATGGGGACTGCCTGGGGGAAGGACCGGTACACGGCCGCCCGCTCGGCGAGCCCCTCGTCCCACTCGCTGGGGACGGAAACAGGACAGACCTTGGCGCACTCGCCGCACCCCGTGCACACCCCTTCGGTCACGTAGCGCGGCTTCCTGCGGACCGTAACCGTGTAGTTGCCGATGTAGCCGTTGACCTCTTTGACCTCGCTGTAGGACAGGAGCTCGACGTGCTGGTTCTGCGCCACCTCCACCATCTTGGGCGTCCCGATGCAGGCGGCGCAGTCGAGCGTGGGGAAGGTCTTGTCGAACTGGAGCATGTGCCCGCCGATGGTGGGCTGGCGCTCCACCAGATAGACCTTCCGGCCGGCGGCCCCGATGTCCAGCGCGGCCTGGATCCCCGCAATGCCGCCGCCCACGACCATGACATCGGGGTGCACCCTCGCGTGTCGCGCGAAGAGGCTTTCGTGGAGACGGACCCGGTTCACCGCCGCCCGGGCCAGGCTCTTGGCCTTGTCCGTGGCCTGCTCGGGGTTCTCGGTCACCCAGGAAACCTGCTCCCGGACCGAGGCCATCTGAAAGTAGTAAGGGTTCAGGCCGGCACGCTGGCAGGCGCCCATGAAGGTCTTGCCGTGAAGCCGCGGAGAGCAGGAAGCCACGACCACCCGGTTCAGTCCCTGGGCGCGGATGTCGTCGACGATCATCTCCTGACCCGGGTCCGAGCACATGAACTTGTAGTCCCGCGAGACCGTTACCCCGGGAAGGCTTTGAATGTAGTCCGCCACAGCCGCCACATCCACCTTGCCGGCGATGTTGATGCCGCAGTGGCAGATGTAAAACCCGATCCGCATCTCCATGGCTTCCGCCTCAAGGGCCCGCCGTGGGTTCCGGGGGCCTGGGTTGGGTCAGGGTCCTCAGGAGACCCAGGAGCTCGTCCGCTTCCGGGGGCTTGTCCAGAAAGCCCTCGGGTTCCAGGAGGAAGCCCCCCCTGGACGCCCCGGGGAGGGCCCTGAGCTGGCACAGGGTCTTCTTGTCGATGGAAGAGAGCAGGACCACGGGGATGTGCTTGAGGGTCGCATCCAGCTTGAGGTCGTCGAACATCTGGAGATTGCCGTGGTGGTCGAACATGACGGCCAGCACAATCAAGTCCGGCCGCTCCCGCACCGCCTTTTCGAGCCCCTCGGTGGCGTCGGAGGCCAGGATCGACTTGTGGCCGCCCAGCTCCAGGAGCCTGCTGAGGAGAATCCTCTCATCCGGCTCGTCGTCGACCACCAGGACCTTCTTTCGTGGGGCAGAAGGGTGCATGGTCCCCGTTCTCCGGTTCAGCGAAGAGAGCCCGCCGGGTCGCCCCACCAAACCGCGTGTTTCAGACTGTTCCGTTTTGTACCAGGATGAGCAGGAACCGTGCCAGAACGCTCGTCGTCTGAAATATCATTGAGTATCCATAGGTTGGCAGGTATTTCTTTTCCCGGTCTCGGGGGATAATGTTGCAATTTGATTGCAACCTATTGTTTCACTAATTGATAATGGCTGAAAATATTTGTCGAATCATCGCCCCTGCTGTTGCGCAACAATTTCTGCAACGATATGCAACGCCGGCAACTGCCCAACAACTCCTTGAATTTGAGCTCCGCTCTGGTATTCTCTGATATTTCCGGTCCCGTGGAAGCGTGCGCTTTCCGCAATCCGGATCGAAATCAAAGGAGGTCCGACCGAACCATGAGTGAGCTGCTGCTTGCGATCGGCTTTGCCATCGGCATCTCGGCCGTCTGCTCCCTGTTCGAAGCCGTCCTCTACTCCGCGCCCCCGGGAAAGATCGAGGCCATGGCCGGCGAGGGGCATAAGGCAGGCCGGATCTTCAAGAAGCTCCGGACCGATGTCGACCGCCCCATCGCCGCGATTCTGACCCTCAACACCATCGCCCACACGGCCGGGGCGGCCTTTGCAGGCTCTGCCGCGGCCGGGGTATTCGGCCACCACTGGCTTCCCCATTTCTCCGCCGTTTTCACCGCAGCCGTTCTCGTGCTGTCGGAAATCATTCCCAAGACGGTGGGCGTGGTCCATGCCGGCTCCATGATCTCCTTTGTCGCATTCCCGCTTCGGGCGCTGGTTTGGGTGATGGCCCCCCTGGTCTGGATGAGCACCGCCATTACCCGGCTCATCGCCCCCGGAAGGAAGGAAAGCCCGATAACCTCGGCGGAGCTGGGGCACCTGGCCCGGCTGTGCTTTCAGGAGGGGGAGATCGCGGGCTATCAAAGGCAGGCCATCGAGACCATCCTGAGCCTCAAGAAGAAGCGCGTGAAGGACGTGATGACCCCGCGGACGGTGGTGGTTTCCTTCAGCGAGCATTCGAGCCTGGGTGAGGTGACTCAGGCCTACGACAAGTGGGAGCACAGCCGGTATCCCGTCTATGACGAGGAGCACGAGGACATTGTCGGCCTCGTGCTGGTCAAGGAGATTTTCATCGCCCTTTCCCAGGGCCGGCGGAACATCCGCCTGTCGGATCTGACCCATCCCGCACACTTTGTCGTGGAAACGGCCAGGCTGGACCGGATGCTCATGGAGTTTCTGGACCGAAGGGAGCACCTGTTCGTCGTGCTGGACGAGTACGGGGGGCTTGCCGGGGTCATCACGCTGGAGGACATTCTCGAGGAACTCATCGGACGGGAAATCGTCGACGAGTCTGATCAGGTGGCGAACAAACGTGAACTGGCCCGCAAGCGCCGCAGGCAGGCGGCCAAAGAGCCGAACCCGTCATGACCGGCCGGCTGCGTCCTTACAGGGTCCCAAAAGAGAGGAGCATTTCATGAATCTGTCCGACGTCGTTCGCAAGGGGGCCCGGATCCTCCCCGACCACGAGGCGGTCGTTTTCGGGAACCGGCGGTTTACCTATCAGGACCTGGAAACCGCGGTGACCAAGGTGGCCTCACGCTTGAAGGAGCTGGGGATCGGTCCGGGGGACCGGGTCGCCCTGTACTGCGAAAACCGCCCCGAGTGGATCATGATCTATTACGGGATCATCCGTCTGGGCGCCGTGGTGGTGTGCGTGAGCTCGGCCTACAGGGGCTCGGAACTGGCGCACCTTCTCGAGGATTCCGAGCCGGGCTGCGTGGTCACCTCGGAGACCCTTGGTGAGCAGTTCACCGGAACGGAGGCCCCCGTCCCCGGGGTAGACGCCCTGGTGATCGAACGGGATCCCGTGCTCGCAGGGTTGTGTGAGCAGGGGAACGGTTCGCCGGGGGCGACACCGCCCGGCGTGGACCGCGATGCGGATGACCCGTGCGTAATCCTCTACACGGGAGGCACCACGGGCATCCCCAAGGGCGCCATGCTCACCCACAAGAACATCCTCTACACGGCCCAGAACGTCTGCTACCACGAAAGGACGACTCACAAGGATCGCGGGCTCTGCTTTCTGCCCTTGAACCACGTGTTCGCCGGCATCCACATCATGAACGCCACCTTCCATGCCCTGGGGACCATGGTGCTCCACACCGGGTTCGACATGGACGAGATCCTGTCGTCCATCCGGGCGAACGGCGTCACACGCCTGTACGCGGTTCCCACCGTGTTCATCCGCATCCTCAACAACCCCGACAGCCACCGGCACCTGGAATCGGTCGGGTACCTCTTTTCCGCAGCGACCAGCATGCCCTCGGAGGTGGTCCGCCAGTGCAAGGCCGCATTCGGTCTCGACATCCACGAGGCCTATGGCATGACGGAATCCTCCTCCCTGGTGACCTTCAACCACATGTACCGGCACAAGACCGGTACTGTGGGAACGCCGGCGGGGATCGTGGAGGTGAAGATCGCGGGCGTTCCGGGAAAAGAGGCCGCCCCGGAGACGAGGGCGAAATCCTGATCCGGGGGCCCAACGTCATGAAGGGGTACTACAACCGTCCCGAGGAGACCGCCCAGGCGCTGGAGGGCGGCTGGCTCCATTCCGGAGACGTGGGCCGGTTCGACGGAGACGGCTATCTTCACATCGTCGATCGGATCAAGGACCTGGTCATCACCGGCGGGCTGAACGTGTACCCCACCGAGGTCGAGGAGGTGCTCTACCGCCACGACACCGTCGAGGAATGCGCGGTCACCGGGCTTCCCCACCCGGAGTACGGAGAGGCGGTGACCGCCTTTGTCCGGTTGAAGAGAGACTGCGGGACGACGGAAGAAGAGCTCATCCGATTCTGCAAGGAGAGCATGGCATCCTACAAGGCGCCCAAGAGGGTCCTCTTTGTCGAGGATTTTCCGAGGACGCCCCAGGGGAAGCTTCTCAAGCGGGAGCTGCGGAAGACCTCGGTCTGATGCCCCTTCAGAAGGCGCTGTTTCCGGACCGGTCTTTGACCTTGCAGAGCTGTTCCGGCTGGCTCGAACGGAACCCGAGCCCCCTCCGGCGATGGGAACCCCATTTCATGGATAGAATCGGGGTAGGCCGTTCACGCTGTGCTCGCAACAGGGCGCAACCGGCTGTGGAACCGGGGAAAAGTTTGATTCCAGCCGATCCCCATAGATCGTGGTAGTTCGAGCCCCTCCTAAAAAAGCCGAAGAATACAGGATCGACTCCATTGGATTGGCCGATCTTCCTGTTACATTTGAGCCATGAGGCTGAAAAACGCCGAATTCCAATAGAGAGAAAAAATCAGGAGGAAAACCCATGGCACGCACCAAAGCGAATCAGGGAAGGTTGTCCGGCAGGCTCGAGAGCATGTGCAGGGACGCCCAGGAGCTTCTCGACGCAACCGAGGGCAAGGTCGACGCCAAGTCCAAGGAGGTCAGGGAACGGCTGCAGGCCAGCCTGGACACCATCCGGGAAGAGTACGATCTTCTGGAGAACAGGGTTTCCGAGGGAATCCAGGCCGCCGATCACACCATTCGGGAGAAGCCCTATCAGGCCCTCGGCATCACCTTTGCCGCCGGTCTGATCTTCGGTTGGATTCTGAACAGGAAGTAGCCATGAGCAGCGCTCTCGGATATCTGACCGATCTGACCGCAACGGCGTCGGACCTGCTCCACGACGGGTTCGCCCTCATAGAAACCCGGATGCAGCTCTTGAGCCTCGAGCTGCAGGAGGAAAAATCCCGTGTCGTGGGTCTGCTGGTGTGGGCCGCGTCGGCGGTCTTTTTCGGGATTCTGGCCGTTGCCATGGTCACCTTCACCGTGATCTATCTGCTCGAGGGTGAGGGCCGCGTCGTGGCCATGGTGCTGTTCACCCTCTTCTACCTGCTTGCCGCGGCCGTCTCGGCGGTGGTGATCCGGAAGAAGCTCCTCTCCACCAAACCGTTCGCCCGGACCTTGGAGGCGCTGAAAAAGGACAGGGAGTGCTTCTGAGGCCATGAGCAGGAAAACGAAAGCGGAAATAGAGCGTCTTGTAACGCGGATCGACATGCAGCGGGCCTTGCTGGCTCTGGACATTGCAAGGCTCGAACGCAGGAAATCGGCCGTCGATGCCGGGCTCCTGCTTGCCGATCTCGTGCTCACCCTCAGAGCCCTGTTCTCGCCATCGGGAAGGCGTCCGCAGTGAGGGTTTTTCGGTTTCGGCGCTACTTCCCGTCCAGAACGGTTCGGACCGTGATCAGCAGATCCCGGGCCGAGAGCGGTTTCATCAACAGGGACCGAACCCCGATCTTCCCCGCCTTATCATCGGAGATCCGTTTGCTGTAACCCGTACAAAGGATCACCGGCAGGTCCGGCCGGAGAGCCAACATGCGGCGCGACAGCTCGTCCCCGCGCATGTGGGGCATGGTCATGTCCGTGATGACCAGGTCGAATCCTTCGGGGTCGTCCCGAAAACACGCCAGTGCATCCTCACCGTTCGTACGGGTTTCCACGCTTCATCGGCGGCCTCGGGACATGCCGGAAAAGGGAAACGATCTACGCCCGGCCGTTTCGGGAGAAAGCCTCCAGAAAGCCTCCGGCGGATGGCGTTCATACTTCCCGAATAGAGCGGGGACGGGATCAGGAGGATTGACCCGGCACGAGGCTCAGGAGCTCAGCCCGTACTTTTTCATCTTTCGCCACAGCGTGGTCCGATCGATACCCAGGGCCTGCGCAGTCTCCTTCTTTCGCCACTGGTTGCGCTCCAGCGCCTCCAGGATACGCCTGCGCTCACCGTGATCCGAGCTTTTGCGGAGGGGGGGCGCCTGGCCGGCCGGGCACGTTTCGATCCAGTCCGTGCGGCTGTGGACGTAGCCCTGGATGTGGTCCGGCCGGATCTC
>JAIPEI010000203.1 GCA_021737245.1 Deltaproteobacteria bacterium
GCGGCCTTGGAGGCGGAGTAGGGGCTCGACGGATCGTAGGGGTGGTGCTCGGTGAAGGCCGGGGAGGCCGGCTCCAGGCTGCCGTAGACCTCGTCCGTGGAGACGTGGAGGAAGCGGAAGGTCTCGGGCCGGCCGTTCTCCTTCCAGAGGTCCAGTGCGGCCTGTAGCAGCCGGAAGGTGCCGGTCACATTGGTTTCCACAAAGGCCTCGGGACCCAGGATGGAGCGGTCAACGTGGGACTCCGCTGCGAGGTGGACCACGGCGTCCGGGCGGTGCTCCCGGAAGAGGCGCTCCAGGAGGGGGGTATCGCGGATGTCCCCGCGCACCAGCAGGTGCCGGCCGGCGGTCTCGGGTGCCAGGTCGTCGAAGTTGGCGGGGTTGCCCGCGTAGGTAAGGAGATCCAGGTTCACCACGCGCCAGGCGCTCCGGGTCTCCAGCACCCGGCGGACGAAGTTTGTCCCGATGAAGCCCGCGCCTCCGGTGACCAGCAGTGTGGGCTGTTTCTTCATGAGATCATGCCGTTCGGAACCGTTTTGCTTTTCCCTTACCTCAACTCAAGTGAGAATCGGTTGTCCACTTCCCACTCGGCAACCGCACTGATTCATGGGGAAAGGAGCTGGAGACGTGGGAAGTAGGTCCTGTACCGGGCTGGGTCGCGAGTGAGCAGCTCAAACCCCATGACGGCGGCGTGCGCCCCCACGTAGAAGTCCGGCATGGGGGATCGTTTTCTGCCCCCCGCCCTTCGGTAGCGAACGTAGCACTTGCCCGCGAGGAAGCCTGCCTCCCAGGGGAGGGGCAGGCGGTGAAAGTAGGCGGATGGAAGCGCCTCCTCCAGGTCCTCGATCTGTTCGAAGCCGACGGAGACCTCTGCGTAGATGATGGGGTTGACAGCCAGCACCGCCCTGTCGGCTGCTCGCGTCAAGGCCTTTGCCGACCATGGAAACCAGCGGGGATCCTCCGTGAAGATGTCGAGGAGGACATTGCTGTCCACGAGCATGGTCGTCACGTCACTCATCCCCGCGGGTGAGTGCCATGATCTCGTCCGTGCTCATGCGAACCGTGGCCTTGCCCCGCATACGGTTCAGGAGCGTTCTTCCCCGCATGGAGGTTCCTTCCCGCTTTTCGAGATAGATCCGTTCTCCATCGAACACGAATTCCACCTCTGTCTCCGGGAGAATCCCGGCCTTCTCTCGAATATCCTGGGGAATGGTGACCTGTCCCTTTTGGCTGACACGCATGATCGTCCTCCGGTTTGATTTTTACCGGTAAGACTACCGACTTCCACCTCCCCTGTCAATCCTTCTCTCACTCACATCACTCACAGAAAGGCCTGCATGCTCGATCCGGCTCCACTCCTTGCATTGCCGTGGAGAACGCAATAGGCTGTCGGTACAAGACCTTTTCATCCGTTCAGCGGATTCGATCGCCGGAAGACAACCATGCGGATTGCCGTTCTCTCGGACATTCATGGAAACCTGGAGGCACTGAACGAGGTGCTGGCCGACCTCGACCGCCGGGGAGTGGACCGGACGATCTCCCTGGGGGACAACGTGGGGTACGGGCCGGAGCCGGAGGCCGTGGTGAGGACCCTTCGGGAGCGCGACATCCCGTCGGTCATGGGAAACCACGAGTGGGCCCTGGGGCGGCCGGAGAACCTCGACTGGTTCAATCCCACGGCGCGGGAGGCCCTGGTGAGGACCGAGGCACTCATGAGCGAGGCGTCTCTTTCCTTTTGCCGGTCCCTGCCGGCATCGCTCACCCTGGAGGGCTGCCGGTTCGTCCACGGGATTCCCCCGGACGACGTGATCACCTATCTCTTTCAGGCGGATGCCGTTGACCTGGAGCGCACCCTGACGGCCATGGAGGAGGAGACCTGCTTCGTGGGACACACCCACGAGCTCCTGCTGGTGGAGCTCGGAACCCGCGGCATTGAGGTGGAAAGGCTGGGAGAGGGACGGCGCGCGCTTGAAGGCGAGGGTTGCCGGCTGATCAACGCAGGCAGCGTGGGGCAGCCCCGGGACGGGGACAACCGGGCGAAGTACGTGATCTGGGACACGGAGCCCCGGGTCCTGGAGGTCAGGTTCGTATCCTACGACATTCGCCGGACCGCGGAGGGGATCGTTGCGGCGGGTATTCCGGAGATTTATGCGGATCGGTTGTGGTGATGCCTCACCCTGCATCGTCCAGTCGAGCCCATGCCTCCTTCCTGGTGAGGGCTCGGGCGCGGTCCCAGGCGCGTTGGGTCCGTGCCTGCAGGTTGAGCCGGCCTTTTCTTTTTTCCCAGTTCCCTACACTGGGCGGGCTCACGCCCAGGAGCCGTGCGAACTGACCCTGGGTCATGGCGAACCGCTTCCTCAGGCGGGCCACCTCCTTGCCGGTGACGGTCCGGTCCGCGGAGGTCTTTTCTTTGTTGAGTCTGCGGCTCGAGGCCTGCCGCTTGGGCCTGCCGGCGGCCTGCCCGGCTGCAGCCTTCTTTTTTCTCCGGCGTGCCCCGGCGAGCCGCTGGCCGAGGGTCTTCTCAGGGGCGGGAGCGTTCTCTGCGACCCGGGCGCTCGGGCCTGTCTCGACAGATCCTTCGTCCACCGGGGCCTCGGCTTCCGTCGCCTCCTCCGCCATGTCGATTCCGAAGAGCTCCGAGAGATCCCCCTCGGCGATACGGCCGGGGCCGGGGGTTTCGTCCACTGTGGCGGCTGCATCGGTTCCCGCGGCGATCAGCTCCTCCTCGTTCACTCCCCGCAGCAGGAACAGGAGGGCGGGCTCCTGGTCCAGGCGGGCCCCCACCCCGTAGAGCACCGCAGCCACGTGCTTGCACATGACGGCCCGGTCGGGGCAGGAGCAGTCCAGGCCGATCTCTTTGGGGAGCGGGAAAAGTCCGGTACCCGGATCGGTCACCACCTCCATGACGCCTTTGGAAAGCCGGCCTTGAAGCAGCTCCAGCAGGGATCCGATGCGGCCGGCACAGCGCCCCTTGACGTCTTTCCATTTCTTTGACGGGAGCTTGTTGATACGGATGGTGACATTGTAGAGCTCGGAACCGCTGACCATGGCCTGGATGGTTCCAGGCTGGATCTCGAGGTGGCAGACCGAGCCGTTTCGGACATAGGTCCGCCCCCTGGGAAGGCGGTTCTCGAAATCACTGAACTGCTCCAGGTGCCTGCACCAGGCCTCCCCCCAGAAGGTCCGGGCGATCTTTCGACCCTCGATCTCGATGGGCTGGACACAGACCCCGTTCTTTCGCAACGCCTGCACCTTTTTCATGGCCCTTGCCCGGCGAACCGCCACCGGCACATAAGGGCTCCATCGGAATCGGCTCATTCTCGAGCCTCCTTGTCAGGTCTCATGGGACTCTTCAGGTGACCTCGGCCCGGTTGATGTCCAGGGTCACGACGTTCAGGAGGTCCTGATCACTCATCTCGGTCAGCATGGCCTCGGGCCCGGATTCGAGAAGGTCGCCTGCCAGGCGGGCCTTTTCCTCCACGAGCTCGTCGATCTTCTCTTCAATGGTTCCCCGGCAGACGAACTTGTGCACCAGGACGTTTCGGCGCTGGCCGATGCGAAACGCCCGGTCCGTGGCCTGGTTTTCCACCGCCGGGTTCCACCACCGGTCGAAATGGATCACGTGCGAAGCAGCGGTGAGATTGAGCCCGGTGCCGCCGGCCTTGAGAGAGAGAACGAAAAAAGGCGGGCCGTCTTCCCGCTGGAACGCGTCGATCAAGGACCTGCGCCTCTTCACGGCGGTGCTCCCGTGCAGCACTGCGCCTTCCCGGCCGAAGATCTCCGCCAGGAACCCGGCCAGCGGACCGGTCATCTCACGGAACTGGGTGAACACGAGGACCTTTTCCTGCCGAGAGGCGATCTCCTCGGCCAGGGCTCGCAGGCGGTCGAACTTGCCGCTCTCTGCCGGGTCGTAGGCACCGTCCCCCAGGAGCTGGCTGGGGTGGTTGCAGATCTGCTTGAACCGCAGGAGGTAGGAAAGCACCAGCCCGCGCCGTTTCATGCCGTCGAGTCCTTCCAGGGCCTGGGAGAGCTCTCGAACGGACTCGGCGTAAAGCGCGGCCTGGCCCCTGGAAAGGCCGCAGAACGCCTTCATCTCGGTTTTTTCAGGCAGATCGGAGATGATGGCCTTGTCGGTCTTGAGCCGCCGCAGGACATAGGGCCGGACCAGGTTCCGCAACGGTGCGTATCGATCCTGCTCCCGCTCCTCCAGGGCCTTGACGAACGCCTTGAACCGGGATGCGGATCCCAGCAGGCCGGGGCAGAGAAAGTCGAACAGGGACCAGAGGTCCGAGAGCCTGTTCTCCACGGGCGTGCCCGTGAGCGCGATCCGGGCGCCCGCCTGAAGCCGTTTTACCGCCCGGGTCTGGCGTGCGGACGGGTTCTTGACGGCCTGGGCCTCGTCGAGGATGGCAAGGCGCCATGACACGTCACGCACCCAGTCCTGGCGCAGCAGCATGCCGTAGGTGGTCACCACCAGATCGATCCCTGAGATCGCCTGGTCCGGGTCCTCGGCCATGGCCTCGAGGTCGGCCCTGGGGGTCTCGGAAGGGTGGACGAAGCAGGTGGAGAGAGCGGGTGCAAAACGTTCGATCTCCGCTTTCCAGTTGCTCAAGAGAGAAGCGGGCAGGATCAGGAGGGACGGGACCGCGTGATCTTCCTCCTTCAGGCTTGAAAGCAGCGAGAGGACCTGCACGGTCTTGCCGAGACCCATGTCGTCGGCCAGGCATGCACCGAGGCCCAGGCGGGTCAGGAACCAGAGCCAGTTGTGTCCGGTTTCCTGATAGGGCCTCAGAGACCCCTGAAAATGTTTGCTTTGTCCGGCCGCGGCCAGGCGGTCCGGTTCCCGCAGGCCCGCCAGGACCTCGGAAAGCCAGGTCCCGGCATCCACAAAGGACCAGTCCCGCACCTCGTCCCGGGGTTCGTCCTCTTCTTTCAAGTCGGCGGAGGCGCCTGCGAGAAGGCGCATGCCTTCAATGAAGGAGATGCCCTCGTCTCCGGCCCGGGCTTCCAGCTCCTTCCAGAAGGACAGCGCTTCGGAGAGCTTTTCCCGGTCGACCTCGATCCACTGTCCCTTCAGGAATACGAGCCCTTCCCGGGAAGCCGTGATCCGCTGCCAGTCCTCGTCTGTGAGCTTGTGACCTTCCAGGGCCACCTCGACCTTGAAATCCAGCATGGTCTCGGCCCCGAACCGGCTCTGCTTCCGGTCTCCGATGGTTACGGAGACACGGGGGCGGGCCCGTTTGCGCCACCAGTCCGGAACACGCACCAGCAGGCCGCTCTCCTCCAGGGTGGGCAGTTCCTTGAGAAAGCGGTATGCGGTTTCAGGGGGCCAAGCCAGGGGGCGGAAGACATCGCCTGAATCGACGAGCTCTTTCATGAAGCCGCATGTTTCCGAGGCCCGGTGCACCGGGGACAACAATGCGATGAGCGCCTTCCTGTTTCCTGCACCTGCGTACTCCTGCAGGGCCTTTCCCAGGGGACGGTACTGAACTCGACCATCCCGGGAGAGGTACGGGGCATAGGTGGCCAGGAATGCGAACGGGAGCTCCGGGTCCCGTTTGTTCTCCGCCAGATGAAGACAGACCCGTCCCACGCGGCGCCATGGGGGAGCATGCTTCTTGAGCCACTCGGCGAGGCTGCGGCCCGAGGAAGCGACCTCTCCCCTCACCCACTCATCGAGCTCGGCCCAGAGTCCGACAAGGACATCCCTGTTCAAGTACTCCCCGCCTACCATAGGAGGCGCATTCTCGAGAATCGTCGCTGTTTCCCCGGGCCCGGGCGGCTCGATGGGATCGATTCGCTCCCCGTCGGGCTCGGGCAGGCGGCAAATCGCGGTCAGGTAGCGGCGGGCAATGTCGCGCCAGAACCCAAAGGACGGCGAAGGAGGGGTTTCCGGGCTGTGCGCGGCCATGGAAAAAAGCCCGGCGGACGGGCCGGTATCGAATGCCCGAACCACCCGGCGGGTCCAGGCGTCCAGAGGATCCTGTTTTGATGACTCATCGGGACGGAGAAACAGCCTTCCGGAGGGGGAGATGCTCAGCTCATGGACCATGATACCCGTGCCCATCCAATAAACGAACTTCCGATAAAATAAACGAATTTTGGGCATTGCCGAGCTTCCGATTCAGAAAGGAGGATTTTTTGTCAAGATCAAAGCCCCCTTTCTGGATGGAAACCAATTCAGGTCGTTCTCTGTCTCTTCTTCGGCCTTCTAGTGATCTATATAGGAGAAGAGGCATTGGGTGTAAACTTTTTTTCGGACCGCGCAACGGCGTATGGCCGTTTTCCGCTCTGCGGTTGCGAGGTCCATTCAGAAATGGTATTGGAGACACGTTTGACGGCTTGGCAAAAACCCGCTCAGCAGCCGTTGGGAGGGCTGCAGCCTGCTGATCATGATAGAGGCCGATCTCTTGATTCCAGGCATTTTCTGCGCCGTCATGTTTCAGGCTTTGGGGCTGTTTTCCGATCCCGGAAAAATATGTAGAAATCTCTACTATTGTGATTATAATGAACGATTAGGCTTTTGACCGTGGGCCCTTGCCTCCGCAAACAGCGAAGGTCCGGCCTGCTCGACCCCGTCAACGACCGGAACGTGCCCATCCGGAAGCAACCTCCCGGGCACCGGCAAGTTTCCGATTCAGAAAGGATTGTCTGCATTGAACCCGTTTTATAAGAACCTCGCCCTGTGGCTGGTCATCAGC
>JAIPEI010000204.1 GCA_021737245.1 Deltaproteobacteria bacterium
GTCCGCGATGCGAAGGAAGGCGAACACCAGCAGGAGGTCCGCCCCGCTCCACACGAGACCCTGCACCTTGGTGGAGACCAGGTAGGCGTCCGGAGTGAAGTGCGCGGCGATCCAGAGAAAGACGTTATCCAGGGTGTCCATGGGTCATCCTCCCCGTCGTTTCAGCAAGCGAAATGTCCGGACACCCTCGACGGCCACCACCCATTCGAACAGGATCCAGAAGACGCCGCAGATGCGGATGTAGAAGAGGGAGATTCCCGTCACCGGCCGCACGCCGAGCCCGAACCGCTCCACCGCGTGAAAGAGCCCGGCCTGGTAGAGCAAATAAAGGAGAAAAAAGGCGGCGGCCAGGAGGACGACGGCGGCAACGGGCTCGGATGCCGCGGCTTCCCGGTCTCCGGAGGGATCCTCTGCGGCTCGAAGAATCCCACCGAGCCGGAGGACGTAAATCATGATGCATCCTTCGAGCACGACCCACACCGTGCAGAAAAAGTTCCACAGCCCCCAGCGGTAGAGGGACCGGGGCAGACGTGCGTCGAGGTCGAGGAATCGCCCGAAAACCGGTTCTCCCAGGAAGAGCAAGCCTCCGAGGAAGGCCGCCCCCAGGGCGGCGGCCGCAACCCTCCTGGTCCGGGCCCGGCCTCCCGTGGCGAGTGAATGCCCCCATATCACGGCCGCCAGGATGGCCGCCTCGGCCAGGGTCCAGAAGAAGGCCATGCTCTTGGCAAAGAAATACATGGGTCGATCATCCTCGAGCGGCTTGCCGTCCGTCCGGCCGCATCCCCTGGGCGTTGGCGCCGTCCCGGGGCCGCGTCAGGGCAGCAGGCCGGGAGAGCGGTAGATCCAGCCCCCGGTGGTGAGGAGCACCGCGATGATTCCGGCTGCCAGGAGTGCGGCCAGAAACGGGAATCCGGTGGGGACCCGGCCTCCCGTGGCGGGGGCATGGGTCCCCCGATGAAGGGCCGCCAGGCCGCCGGCGCCGAAAAGCAGGGCGAGGATCAGCTTGAGGGGCAGCTTCCGGGGGATTTCCTCCGGGCGGACCTCAACGGGCGTGCGCTCGACAAGCTGCCGCACCCGATCCTCCGTGAGATCCGGCCTCGAATCGCGGAGGTGCTGCGCCAGATCCTCCCGCCGGGCCTGGACGATCCGCCGCTTCGCTTCCGTGTAAGCCGCCTGGGGGGCGTCCAGGGCGCGCGAACGGGCCCCGGTGGCCTGGTAAAGTCCTGTATACGCGCCGACCGCCGCACCGGCCGTGACGGCAAGGACGAGCATGCGCCCGGCGAGCGATCTCGAGGGGAACCACTGCCCGATCCAGGCCGAGAATCGTTTCACGGCGGCGAAGCCGAGAAAGGGCGCGGCCATCAGAAAGGGAATGCACGCCCAGGAGGCTCCGTCCGGCCTGCGGTCCATCCAGGCCACCGGGTCCCCCTGCCCGTAGTAGAGCCCCAGTGCGGCGTACGCCGCTCCTCCGAGGAGGCTGGCGCCTGCGAACAGGATCCAGAGCCCGTCGAGGAGCCGTTTCCGCGGGGTTCCCCTGAACCGGTGAAGGACCAGGAAGCCCGTGAGCAGATTGACGGCGATGCCGGAGCAGGCCACCAGGAACCGGGCGGGCGTTCCGGCCCCGTCCGGGAGCTCGTGGAGCACCCGCCCGCCGCCCAGGAGGCTGATGTGCACCGCGTTCACCCAGCCCCCCGAGATCAGAACGGTGAGGGCGTGACCGGCGAGCTCGTGGAGAACCGTGGCCAGCCGGGTGCCGAGGATCAGGAAGGCGAGCAGCATGAGGTCGAAGCGGAGCAGCTCCCCCAGGGAGGTTCCCATCCGTGAGGAGAGGAATCCGGCCGTTCCCGGCACGGGAAACGCGACCTCCGCGGACTCCTCACCCATGATGATTCCCTTTCCCCTCACCCGGTGCACTCGTCCAGCAGCTCGTCCGTGGTCATGACGCGAAGGAGCGGGTACAGGGGGTTCCGCCGGTAAAGCCCCAGGGTCTGCTCGTGGAGCTCCCGGGAAGCGGCTGCGGATCCGTCCTCCAGGAGCACGGCCCGGAAGTCGCAGCAGACGGCGTCCATCACCGTGGTGAGGACGCAGAAGTTGGTGGCGATGCCGCCTACGGCACAGAGCCCCACGTTTCGTTCGTGGAGCCAGCGGTCCAGCTCCGTCCGGAAGAAGGCGCTGAACCGGGGTTTGGGCAGCCAGAGGTCTTCCCCGTCCCGGTCCAGGTCTTCCACCGGTTCGGCCCCCGGCGTGCCCGCGAGGGAGTGCGGCGGCATGCGGCCGGAGAAGATGAAGTCGGTCCGGTGAAAGGCGTCCGTGGCAAACACCACGGGCCACCCTTGCTTTCGGAACGCACGGCTCAGC
This sequence comes from Deltaproteobacteria bacterium, assembly GCA_021737245.1. GTDB lineage: Bacteria > Desulfobacterota > DSM-4660 > Desulfatiglandales > HGW-15 > JAIPEI01. The sequence continues at coordinate 2,359 of JAIPEI010000204.1, forward strand.
CGGTTGAGCGGCGCGATGATCTCCCGCGCCAGGGGCGTGATGGGCAGAGGGCGCGACTCGTCGAAGTTGTCCCGGACCATGTCGATGATGAGCAGCGCCGGCTTCTTTTCGCTGTTGGTCTCCACGCCGTGTCCTCCTCCCGCCTGTTTACATCCTTGATCTTTTCGCCTTCATTCTTTCGCCTTGATCCTTGCTCCTTTGACCTTCCTCCCTCTCATCTCTCTTCTTTTCGAAGCTCCCGGACCCGATCCGCGATCATCCGTGCGGCCTCTTCGACCTGGCCCATGCTGTTGCTCCGGCCCACGGTCAGCCGCAGGGCCCCCATCCCCACCTCGGGCGGCACGCCCATGGCGGAGAGCACGTGGGAGAGGGTCACCGATCGGTCGTGGCAGGCCGCGCCGGTGGAGGCGTACAGGGTGGGGACCCCCTCCAGGATGCGGCCTCCCTCCACGCCGGGCACGGACACGAACAGGGTGTTGGGCAGCCGACCTTCCTGTGGGCCGTTGAGCACCAGGCCGTCCACCGACTCGAAGAGGAGCTCCTGCAAACGGTCCCGCATGGCCCGCACGGCCTTCATGTCCCGGTCCATTCTTTCAGCGGCGATTCGGCAGGCCTCGCCGAGCCCCGCGGCGAGGACCGCACTCTCGGTCCCCGCGCGAAGGCCCCTCTCCTGGGCGGCCCCGTGAATCAGGGGCGTGAGGCTCCGCCCCTTGCGAACAAACAGGGCCCCCACGCCCTTGGGAGCGTAAAGCTTGTGCCCGGCCACGCTGAGGAAGTCCACGCCCAGCCCGCCCACGTCCACCGGGATCTTGCCGACGGCCTGGGCCGCATCCGTGTGGACGGGCACGCCCCGCTCCCGGGCGATTCGGGAGATCTCCCTGACGGGCTGGAGGGCGCCGGTCTCGTTGTTCGCGAGCATGACGGAGACCAGCACGGTCCGGGGCTCGATGGCCTCGCGGACGGCGCCGGGATCGACGAGGCCCTGCCCGTCCACGGGCAGGACGGTCAGCCCTGCGCCCAGCTCGGCAAGGTAGAGGGCGGGGTTGAGCACCGCAGGGTGCTCGATCGAGCTGGTGATCACGTGGTACCTGGAGGCCTCGGCCGGGTTCACCACGCCCTTGAGCACTGTGTTGTTGGACTCGGATCCCCCCGAGGTGAAGACGATCTCGGACGGTTCGCAGCCGAGAAGCCGGGCCACGCGGCCGCGGCCGGCTTCCAGGGCCTCACGGGCCCTGAGACCGGGGGCGGACGGGCTGGACGGGTTGCCCCAGGCTTCCTCGAAAAGAGGCTGCATGGCGGCGAGCACGGCGGGATCCACGGGGGTGGTTCCGTTGTGGTCGAGGTAGATGGGAGAGGGTGCGGGTTTCGACATGGTCTGCGACTCCAGTAGACTCGGGATGGCCGCCGATGATTTTTTCGGGGTCCCGGAGCCTCGAAAAGGCCCGCAAAACGGGCGATTCCGAATGATACGGCATCTTTTGTGAATTGACAACCCGCGGGTTTGATGTTAAATCTTCGAGAGAATTTAGCCCTTTGGAATCATATGCGATCCGGGGCGCCCGCACGCGGGGGCCCGGACGGAAAGCGGGCCTTCGAGGCCGGGGAGACGGTCATGGCAGCGGACAAGAGCAAGAATTTCGTTCTCTGGTTTCGGGAGATCGGGATTGCGGACGTTCCGATGGTGGGGGGGAAGAACGCGAGCCTGGGGGAGATGTTCCAGAAGCTGGAGGGCGCGGGGATCAACGTGCCGAACGGCTTTGCGATCACGGCGTACGCATACCGGTACTTTCTGAAGTACGCCGGGATCGAGGAGGAGATCAAGAAGACGCTCAAGGACCTCGACACGTCGGACATGAGCAACCTGATGCGCAAGGGCAGGGAGGTTCGCGACATCATCCGGCACGCGGAGTTTCCGCCGGACCTGACCCAGGCGATCTACAAGGCGTACGACCAGCTGGCCAAGGAGTTCGGGCGGGAAGGGCTGGACGACCTGGACGTTGCGATCCGGAGCTCGGCCACGGCGGAGGACCTGCCGGACGCGTCGTTTGCCGGGCAGCAGGACACGTACTTGAACATCCGGGGCCGCCTGCGGGTCCTGGACGCCTGCAGGAAGTGCTTTGCGTCGCTGTTCACGAACCGCGCGATCTCGTACCGGCACGACAAGGGGTTCGACCAGTTCGACGTGGCGCTCTCCATTGCGGTGCAGAAGATGGTTCGGAGCGACTCGGCGTGCTCCGGGGTGATCTTCTCGATCGACACAGAGACGGGGTTCAAGGACGCGGTGTTCATCACGGGCGCATACGGTCTGGGTGAGAACGTGGTGCAGGGGATCGTAAACCCGGACGAGTTCTATGTGTTCAAGCCGACGCTGAGAGAGGGCAAGCGGGCGATCATCAGCCGCAAGGCCGGGGACCGGGACATCAAGATGGTGTACTCGATGGAGGACGACGCCACGGTGAAGAACGTGGCGACCACGCTGACCGAGCGTCACCGCTACGTGCTGGAGGACGACGAGATTCTGCAGCTGGCGGAGTGGGCGTGCCTGATCGAGGATCACTACAGCGACGAGGCGGATCACTTCAAGCCCATGGACATCGAATGGGCCAAGGACGGGGACGGCGAGACGGTGGGTACAGGGAAGCTGTTCATCGTGCAGGCGCGCCCGGAGACGATCCACTCTCGGAAGGAGGAAGGGAGCCATTACGAGAGCTACCATCTGAGGGAGGACGGGGAGATTCTGACCACGGGTACCGCGGTGGGCACAAAGGTGGGCCAGGGCGTGGTGAACGTGATCGAGACGACGGCGGAGATCGGCCGGTTCGAGCGCGGGCAGGTTCTGGTGACGAACATGACGGACCCGGACTGGGAGCCGATCATGAAGATCGCCGCGGCCATCGTGACGAACAAGGGCGGCCGGACGTGCCACGCGGCCATCGTGTCGCGGGAGCTGGGGATCCCCTGCGTGATCGGCACGGGGAACGCGGACGAGGTGGTGAAGTTGGGCCAGGAGGTGACGGTCTCGTGCTGCGAGGGGGAGACGGGGTACGTTTATGACGGGCTGCTGAAGTACGAGGTGGAGACGATCGATCTGGAGGAGCTTCCCGAGACGCGCACGAAGATCATGATGAACGTGGGGATCCCGGAGAAGGCGTTCAGCCAGGCGATGATCCCGAACGACGGGGTGGGGCTGGCGCGGGAGGAGTTCATCATCAACTCGCACATCGGGATCCACCCGCTGGCGCTGCTGGACTACGATGATCTCAAGAAGCGCGCGAAGGACGATCAGCGGATCGCCGGGGTGATGTACAAGATCGACGAGATCACGTCGGTGTACGAGAACAAGACGAACTTCTTCGTGGACAAGCTGGCCGAGGGGGTGAGCCGGATCGCGGCGGGGTACTACCCGAACGACGTGATCGTGAGGCTGTCGGACTTCAAGAGCAACGAGTACGAGAACCTGCTCGGCGGGTACCTGTACGAACCCAAGGAGAGCAACCCCATGATCGGGTGGCGGGGGGCCTCCCGGTACTACGACGTGAAATACAAGCGTGCGTTCGAGCTGGAGTGCCTGGCGCTCAGGAAGGCGCGGAGCGAGGTGGGCCTGACGAACATCAAGGTGATGGTGCCGTTCTGCCGGACCCCGGAGGAAGGCAGGCGGGTGATCGAGGTGATGAATGAGTTCGGTCTGGTGCAGGGGGAGGAGGACCTGGAGATCTACGTGATGTGCGAGATCCCGAGCAACGTGATCTGCGCGGACGAGTTTGCGGAGATCTTCGACGGGTTCTCGATCGGATCGAACGACCTGACGCAGCTGGCGCTGGGGCTGGACCGGGACTCATCGCTGGTCTCGCACATCTACAACGAGCGTTCCACGGCGGTGAAGCGTCTGGTGAAGCAGGTGATCGACGTGGCCAAGGAGAAGGGCCGGAAGATCGGGATCTGCGGGCAGGCACCGAGCGATTTTCCGGACTTTGCGGAGTTTCTGGTGGAGTGCGGAATCGACTCCATGAGCCTGATCCCGGATACGGTGATCAAGACGCGCGTGCTCGTAGCGGAGAAGGAAAAGGACCTGGGTATCAAGCCGGCGAAGCCTGAAAAGTGAGCAAAGCAAAGCCCTTTCTGAACAGAAGCTGAAGGTGACTCATGGCATCATCGATACGGATTCTGGGTACGGGCTCTTATGTGCCGCCTAGGAGACTGACCAACGTTGATCTGCAGAAGATGGGACTGGACACGACGGACGAGTGGATCGTCCAGCGGACCGGGGTCAGTGAGCGACGGATCGCCGAGCCCGATGTCACCACTGCGGA
>JAIPEI010000205.1 GCA_021737245.1 Deltaproteobacteria bacterium
CTCCTCTTGAAGGCTTTTTGGAATCTCATGAAGTCATGGACGCGGAGCCGTAACAATCCGAGCGGCTTCGCAAGGCGACTATCGACGGCGTTGATTTCAGGTTCAGGCACTACGAGATGGGGAATAGGTTTAAGGACCTCTGTCCAGGGCCTGATCCTGGACAGGGCAGGTCCGATCTCCCATCACAGAGACGGTTTGCATGGATTGTCATTTCCATGTTGTTAGCACGTCAAGATGTCCGGTCGTTTTGACACGTGAGATGTCCGGTCAGATATTGGTTGAAGGATTCTCCCCGAGGAAGGGGCTCCGTTTGCCGGCGCCGCCCCGGGGCCATGAGAGCCCAGGGGGCGGCGCGTCCGTTAAAGGTTAGGCGACCGCTTTTTGGGCAGCAGCCGTGCCGTCCTGTTCGAAGCGACCCAGAAGGCGAGGCCCTTTCCAGATGGAGAACCGACCATCGAGGTGCCTGCGAACCACCACGTGCCAGCCCGCGCAACTTGGTACACCGGGTTGTTTGTCGATTTGGAGGATCACGTTTTCAAACCGCACGGTGTTGTCCTTGGCCACAGTGCGTTCTTCTTCGAAGCAGAAGATCTGGTTCAGATCAGCGTTTCCGTAGCCTACAAAGGCACTTGCCTGGTCACGTGGAGGGTGGGTGAATCGCTCATTGTACCTGGGGATGAACACTTCCCGGAGGTAGCGGTTGGCCGCTTCCATCTCAGTGATGCCATGGAACCGGAGTTCACTGATCAGTCGATCCTGCAGCGTGCGGTTCAGCCTCTCCACGCGTCCTCGAGCCTCAGGACTGTACGAGGGAATATGCTCGATGCCAGCCTTTTCCAGGGCCTTGCCCACCTGGGTAAGCTTCTTCCGATCCACTTTTCCTCCTGCCGAAGGCGTATGGAAAGCCCAGCCGGCCCGGTCCGAGTAAAGCGCCATGAACAGACCGTATTGCTCCACCACGTCCCACAGAGCACTGAGCGCCGCCTCGGTGGTCTCCTCCGGCCAGAGCTGCGCGTAATAGAGGTGGTTCGTGGCGTCGTCCTCTAAGGCGATCAAGGTCTGCTTTTCATCCGGCACCAAGGTCAACCAGGGATGAAAGCTGCCGTCGATGTGGACCAACTCCCCAAAACAGGCTCTCGGCTCTCGCCGTTTGCGGTGCTTGCCGCGGGGCTTCCTCTTCTTCACCAGGCCGGCCTCTTGGAGCGCCTTCTTGACAAAGCTGTAGGAGAGCGTCACCCCGTGCTCCCGCTGGATCGTCTCATGGAAATGCAGCACGTTGTAGTCAAAGTACTGCTCCTTGTAGAGCCGCAAGATCCGCTGCACCTCATCAAAGGGCGCACGCTTCGGCGAAGGCACTTGCCGCCTGCGATCCAGAAGACCGTCATAGCCCTCCTCCTCATACTGCTTCTTGAGCCTGCGCATGTGCCGATCGCTGATGCCAAGGATGTGAGCGGCCTGGATCCAGTTGATCTCCCCGCTCATGGCTCGCAAAATCACTTCCTGAAATTTCATCGCCCGCTCCAATTGGGAGCCGTGGTACAAATCCATAGGCCACTCCTTCCCTTCCCTCAGTGGCCTGACTGTACCTCACTCCGCCGGACCGGACATTTCATTTGCTATAGCGACCGGACATTTCACGTGCTTACTACAGGTCGAAGAGCGCCCGGCAGCAGAGGCAGACTCCCGCCTGTCGATCGTACCGTCTGAAGACCTGCTCGGTCCGCCGGTACCTGGAAACAATGTCCAGGATGGACATGTCGGGGTGGATCAAGGGCATTTCATCCACGTCGTCTCGATCCATGGGATTCCTTCTCCCGTTCCAGCATCTCCGCCATGGCAGCGGGGATTTGCTCGATCACCTCCATGACCTGGCTGGCGGGGGTCGGGTCGGCCAAATGTCCGGCGAGGCGGTTGACGCGGGCCGCCAGGACCGCGGCCTCCAGGGTTTCGGTGCCCGAAGCGATCAGCGCGGCCACCACGCCCGTGAGGCTGTCCCCCGTGCCGCCCATGGCCTCCAGAGCCTCGTTCGCCGGGTGGTCGATTACAGCGTGGATCCCATTCCTGGTGGCCACATGGTCAAGATTTCCCTTCACCAGGAGACAGCGGGCGGCATTCTTGTGTACGTAGGCCCGGTCGATCAGGTCCGGAATCCGGTTCTCCTCGTGAAGGATGAAGCCGCGGGTGTAAAAGGGGTGGGGAGCCTCTTCGTCGGCCAGGAAGGCCAGCTCCCCTGCGTCCGGGGTGAAGAGTTCATAGGCCTCGGACTGACCGCTCATCTTGGCCGCGTACATGAACCCGGCGTCGGCGATGAGCGTGGGACGCGGCGTCGTCTCTTCGACGGCAAAGAGGACCTTGTTGTGCCAGTCCACGTCCGGTTGGAGGTAGTGGAAGACCACGACCCTGTTTCGGAGCGTACGGCCGTCCCGGACCAGCCGTTCGTAGAGCCGGCGGCTGCCGTGCCCCTGCCCGGTGTCTCCAACAAGGCAGGCGAAGGGGCGTGGCCCGTTCAGCACCTCCCCGGCCTTGATGGCGGCGGCCAGCAGGGCCGGTGTTCCCCGGTTCACGAGGATCGCATGTCCGCCCACGAGAACGCGATCGCCTTCCAAATGTGCCTCGCCCTCTACGAATGGAAATTCGTCATCCGGAACGGTGCCTACCACTGCGAGCATTGTCTTCCCATCTCCTCGCAGGCCAGCTGAAGGGCGTAGCCGCAGAGGGTGTGCCCGATCGCGCGGGGCTCCGGGGCCTCTTCCAGGGTTTTTCCCACCATCTCCTGAGCCAGGTATGGGACGTCCGGGCATCCGCCGCCGGAGACGTTCACGACGGTCCGCGTCTCCATGTCCACGGTCAGCTTCATGTTGGCCGCCCGGACCATGAGGTAGCCACCCAGCACCTTGGTCTGGAAGAGTTCCACCGGCTGGAGCAGGGGGCTGCTCACCGGCACCACCTGGAGAGGAACGACCTCCGAGGCCTCGAGGGTCCTCAGGATGTTCAGCTCCTCCATGAGGGGGAACTCTATGACCAGGTCGCATCCGCTCCGGATCTCCGGCGGGGGGCCCATGACCCGAACGGTCCACCCTTCGGACTTCAGCAAGGCTTCCGCGCGGATCACCTCGCTGGTGTGGTCGAAGACCAGGATCCCCCGGCCTCGGTTCTCCGCCCGTCCGGCGGTTCGGGCCTTTTTCTTCTTGAACAGTTCGAGCACGGCGGAATCAATCCTTTTCGATGGCGACCCGGTACCCGTCACCCTCTTCCGAGGTCTCCCTGATCCGCCAGCCCCGGCTCCGGGCGGCGCGGCCCACGTTCTCCCGCGAGGTGTCCGTGTCTACCAGGATTTCGATCTGTCCCCTGGCCTGCTTCTTGATCTTCTCCAGGGTCATGAGGACGGGCTGTGGACAGCTCAATCCCCTCGCGTCGACGATGTGGCTCATGACCGATCCTCCTATGCACTATGCAGCCTTCTTTCTCATGGTGAAACCGATGAACAGACAGACGAGGAGCCCGATGACGACTGCTGCAATCCCGTGAGGACCTACGCCCTCGGGCGAGCTCGCCAGCCCGAAGTTGTGCGAAAAGGCGGCCCCGAAGATCATGCCCAGGACAAAGACCGCCGCGTCCCCGTCCCCTTCCCCGGCGAGGAAGAGCTGGCGGCCGGGGCAGCCGCCAGCCAGCGCGAAGGCCAGGCCGGCCAGGACCATGCCGCTGAAGTTCCACACGTGCATGGTGTGGGCGACGGGCTGACCGGCGAACCCGGGGTGGAACTGGTTCAGGACCAGATTGGTCAGGAAGGCCAGTACCACCAGGGCGGTCACTCCCAGCATCAAATGCATCTGTCGAAAGAGCACCAGGTCGCGGATCGCGCCCATGGTGCAGAACCGGCTCCGCTGGGCCGCGAACCCGATGCCCAGGCCGGCGAGGAGGGAGACGACCAGCGGGGCGTGCATGGCGCCCGGCCCCTTCTGGCTGTAGAAGAGGACGCCGCTCCGGCCCTGCCCCTCCACCTCCGGGAAGAACAGTCTCAGTGCCAGGAAGCCGAGCATGATCAGGGGGAGCAGCCAGCCGACCGAGGTGTGGGTGGCCTGGGTGCGTCCCAGGTTGTAGCCCTTTTTCAGGAACAAGGTTCCGATCCAAACCCCGAAGGCGAGCCCGGCCAGTCCAAGGATGGCGTTCCAGTCCCCTCCCGAGACACGCAGCAACGCGCGCCAGGGGCATCCGAGAAAGACCAGGGCCCCGATCATGGCAAAAGTGCCCAGGACAAAGCGGGCAATGGGGGCGGACCCGACCCTCGGGCGGAACTCCTTGAAGGCGTAAGCAGCTGCGAGGGAGCCCAGCACGAACCCGATGATCTCGGGCCGCATGTACTGGACGACGCCGGCCCGGTGCAGGCCGAGGGCGCCGGCGATGTCCCGCTCGAAGCAGGCCACGCAGATCCCCATATTTCCGGGGTTTCCCCACTTCTGGAGCAGGGCCGCGAAGATCCCGATCAGGCCTCCGACGGCAATGATGCCCCACTTGGTGGCAAACACGTTTCTCGAAGGTTTCATGCCGTTTCTCCTCTGGGTGTCACGGGAAGCGCTTCCGTAGAACCCGGTGATTCCGGTGGTTGGGAATAACCGGTTCAGGCCGAAGCATGCACGGAATCAGATCGAATGCGACCCGAGCCGCCGGAATGTTTATCCCACCGGGAAACTGATTGGTCAAACGGGAAAATCCGATAGTTCAGGGCCAAACCATTGGAAATGCCAATCCCATGGCCGAGGGCGTCGGCACAGGAGCGGCCGTTCGGCGGACTGGAAGATCAGGCCCCGGAAGCGGTCAGCGGGGACGTTCCAGGAAGGCGAGCCAGAAGGAGAGAAGGATCCCGAGCCCCGCGGAACCGCACAGGAGCCAGGGCGCCGCATGCCAGCCCCCCGCCCGTGAGATCAGGAGCGCCAGGGCGGGCGGGCCCGCCACCTGGCCCAGCTGGGATCCCTGCATGAGCAGCCCGTTGGTGGTGGCCACGAGGTTCGGCGTGGGAGCATGAACCGGTGCCCCGCTGATCACGGCGGCAGGCAGGAGCCCCCCTATGCCGGCAAAGAACAGGCAGCCGGCGTAGCGGAGCCAGAAGGGAAACCCTTCCGCGTAGATTACCAGGCTGGAGAGTCCCATCAGCAGGCTGGCCGTGGCGATCAGGGACCGTCTGCCGGCTCCTTTTCCCATGAGCCAGCCGCCGGCGAGGTTGCCGGGCACATTGGCGGCCACCACGACGGCGGTCAGGATCGAGGCGAGGCCCGTGCCGAGGCCGTACTGCTCCACCAGGAGGGTGGGCAGGAACCCCATGACCGCCAGCCATTGGAGGGTGTAGGTGGAGAAGGTGAGGGCGAGGAGGATGGGCCCGAGGGAAGTGGATGTTCTCAGGAGATCCCGGAAGATCCTCGAAAGGATGCCGCCCATTGGGTCTCCCCTGCGGGGAGCCCGGGGGATGAAGGCCCGGACCAGCAGGGCGTACCCCCCGAGGATCAGGGCGTTGAAGATCCAGAGGCCCCGCCACCCGAACGGACCCGTGATGAGAGGGGCGATCAGCATGATGGCGGACATGCCGGTCGGGACGTAGCAGCTCCAGCCGGACAGGGCGAGACGCAGGTCCCGGGCCCGCGCGAGCCGGACGATGAGGGCGGGTCCGCACACGGCGACCACCAGAAACCCCAGCCCCTCGAGGACCCGGCTGAAGAAGAGGAGCCGGATGTGTTGACTCAAACCACCCGCCAGGCTGGCCGCGGCCTGGGTGAACAACCCCAGGATCAGGAGACGGCGGTGGCCGAGAGCGTCCGCCACGGCGCCCGAAAAGGAGCCCAGGGCCAGGCCGATGACATTGAAGGTGCCCAGGATCCACCCGGCGAGAAAGAGGCTCATGCCGAACTCCTCCCGCATCGCAGTGAGCACGGGCGGGGCCTTGCCCACCTGGAAGGAGGCCGCTACACCCGCGCCGATCAGGATCAGGACGGCGGCCCAGGGGGTCCTTCCAGCGGGAGAAGTGGGCGATGCGGGTTGATCTTGCATGCGCGGACGGGTCCTTTTCAGATACGGGTGGTCAGAGGCGACCATACCCGCTCTGGTACGCACTGGCAATGGATTTGGTCCCTGCGCGCCACGGCACGAAAGCCCGCCCGCAGCCCCCGTGCGTGACAGCGATTACCTACCCCGGTCAGGATTCAGCTTGCCCTGCTGAGATCGATTACCTTCAGGAATCTCCGGCATCTGACGCTGTTGGATGATCCATGTCGGATCATCCATTCCGAAAAATACCGGATCATCCATTGCGCAAAGCGGGTTCTCGACCCATTACCTCCTCCCGCGTCCCGGATTACATTGAACTACAGCGCCGCCGTTGTTTCACAGGGCTCCATGGACACGCGGTGCCCGTTTCCCGTCCGGGCCCTCACGCCGCTTTGCGCCCCAAAGAGGAGGTTCCTTATGCGCGTACCCTGGTTCATCCCCGTCGTCCTCATTCTGCTGGCATCCCCCGTCGCCGCAGCCGAGGATCCCCCGCCTTCACACGAGTTCGAGGAGGTGGTGGTGAGGGCCACCCGCATCGAACGAACAACCGCCGAGGTCCCGGCGTCCGTGAGCGTGGTGGAGGAACAGAAGATCGAGTACGCCCGTCCGTTCGGCCTCAAGGAGGCGCTT
>JAIPEI010000206.1 GCA_021737245.1 Deltaproteobacteria bacterium
GAAAAAGATCGAGCGGGCCATCATCAGTGTGACGGACAAGTCGGGCGTCGTGGACCTTGCCAAGTCGCTCGAGGCGTTCGGCGTGGAGATCCTCTCCACCGGGGGAACGAACCCGATCCGCTGGCTGAACCCCCGGCGGTAGCGCCCGCTCAGCCGGCTGTAGAGCCAGAAGGCCGGGAACCCCGCCGAGGCCAGAGCGCAGGCGGCGGTCTTGTATGTCGCGTCGAGGAGGTTCATGGGAACGGGATGACCGCTTTCGACTTGTATACGGAATCCTCTTCCGTGTCAAACGTCCATGACCGGCGTCCGGCTCCCGGTCACCCCCGCTGATGAAAACCGCTGTTTTCGTAGGGGGGTTTTACGGTAAATGCTCCTTGATTCATCGCCGGTCTTCAAGCTAGATTATACACGGACCGAACCGGAGACCAAATCGCAGGAGGTGTGCGGATGAAAAAGATCGAGCGGGCCATCATCAGTGTGACGGACAAGTCGGGCGTCGTGGACCTTGCCAAGTCGCTCGAGGCGTTCGGCGTGGAGATCCTCTCCACCGGGGGAACGGCCCGGGCCATGCGCGACGGGGGCGTTGCCGTCAAGGACATCTCCGAGCACACCGGGTTTCCCGAGATGCTCGACGGCCGGGTGAAGACCCTGCACCCCAAGGTCCACGGGGGGCTTCTCGGCATGCGCGACAACCCGGAGCACGTGCGCATGATGCAGTCCCACGGCATCCGGCCCATCGACCTGGTCGTGGTGAACCTCTACCAGTTCGAGAAGACCGTGGCCCGCGAGGGCGTCACCCTGGCCGATGCCATCGAGAGCATCGACATCGGCGGTCCCTCCATGCTCCGCTCCTCGGCCAAGAACTTCCGGGACGTCACCGTGGTGGTCGACCCGTCCGACTATGGGGTGGTGCTCGAGGAGATGACCGCGAACGACGGGGCCACGACACTCGAGACCCGTTTCCGGCTGGCCCGCAAGGTGTTCGCCCTCACAAGCGCCTACGACGGCGCCATCAGCCGTTACCTGGATTCGGCCTCCCTCCGGTAGGCGATCCCCTTTCCTTGTCGGCGCAAGGTGCGTTCTTGTGCACCGGGCGCCCTTTCTTTTCGCAGTAGAAGGCCTGGAAGGTCCGGCAGCTCCCGGAGCCGTCCAGGCCTTCCTGCTCGGGCCATCTCGCGTGGCGGCAGTTCAAATCGCAGAACTCCATCGGAAATCCTTCTTGATGCGTCACTCTCCCAGAGCGGCTCGAATCTCGTTCTGGATGTACCGGACGTTGTCCAGGTCCTCCTCCTGGATCTCCTCCGGCGGCTTACCAGTGATCCGCCGCTTGAGCTCCTCGATCTCCCTCTCCAGCTCGGTGATCGCAGCGAGCATCTCCTGGGACACATCCGGGGCCACCTCCTCGGGAGACGGTTCCTCGGTAGCCATCTCCCGGGGCTTCAGGATCAGCCGCTCCTTCCACTTGGGGACCATCGCCTCCAGGCCGTGATCCTCCCGGATCTTTCGAGCCAGGGCCTCGCTGGCCTTCGCCTCCCCGTGGACCACGAACACCCGGGGTCCGGACTCGAGGAAGTGGGACACCCAGGCCATCAGGTCGGACTGGTCCGCGTGGGCGGAAAACCCGCCGATGGTAAACAGCCGCGCGCGGACGGCCACGTTTTCCCGAAAGATCCGGACCTGTTTTTCCCCGTCCACGATCCTTCGTCCAGTGGTTCCCCGGGCCTGAAAGCCCACGATCACCAGGCTTGCACCCGGTCGCCACAGATTGTGCTTGAGGTGATGCTTGATGCGCCCGGCCGTGCACATGCCGTTGCCCGCAATGACGACGGCCGGCCCGGACTGCTCGTTGATGCGGATGGACTCCTGGGTCGAGGGGGTGAAGGTGAGGTTGGGCATGTTGAAGGGATCGAAACCCTGATCCACGATGGCGCTGGCCTCCTCGTCGTAGTACGTCTTGTTCTTGCGGAAGATCTCCGTGGCCTTGATCGCCAGCGGGCTGTCCAGGTAGACGGGCATGTCCGGGAGGAGCCCGTCCCGCTGGAACTCCGCCAGGATGTAGATGATCTCCTGGGTCCGCTCCACGGCGAAGGCCGGGATCATCACCTTCTCCCCGTTGCCGTGGGCGTACTGGATCGCCTCCAGGAGCTCTTTCTTGCTGTCCTCGAAGGTGCGGTGGAGCCGGTCGCCGTAAGTGGACTCGATGAACAGGTAGTCGGCTGCGAAGATCTCGTGCGGGTCCTGGACGATGAGCTGGTCCTTCTTGCCCAGATCTCCCGAGAAGACGATCTTGACCTCCTCCTCCCCCTCGCCCACCCAGAGCTCCAGGATCGAGGAACCCAGAATATGCCCGGCGTTTCGCAGCCGGGCCCGAAGCCCGGAGTCCACGGTGATGACCTGGTCCCGCTCCACCGGCTCAAACCGGCCCAGGCTCTGCTCGGCGTCCGCGGTGGTGTATAGGGGCTGGATCTCTCCCCGGTTCTGGCGCTTGTTCTTCCGCGTCTGCCACTCGGCGTCCATCTCCTGGATGTGAGCCGAGTCCAGGAGCATGATCCGGCACAGGTCGGCCGTGGGCGGCGAGGTGATGATCCGCCCCTGGAAACCGTCCTTGACGAGCTTCGGAATGCGGCCGCTGTGATCGATGTGGGCGTGGGTGAGAAACATCGCGTCGATGCTTCCGGGATCAAAGCCCCAGTCCCCCCAGTTGCGGCTCTCCATCTGCCGCCCCCCCTGGAACAACCCGCAGTCCACGAGCACCTTCCTGCCCCCGGGGCTCTCCACCAGATAGCTCGATCCGGTGACCGATCCAACGCCGCCCAGGCACTTCACTCTCACCATCAGAGGCTCCTCCCGCTACTTGAAGTTGTAGTGCTTTTTCACCGGCTCCTTCACGTCCCAGACGCATGAAAGCCCCCGGGGGAAGGTCACGAAGTCCCCCTTACCGAACTCCACCGACTCCCCCTCGCCGGTCTCCACCACCACCCGCCCCTCCAGGAGATAGCACTCCTCGGTCTCGTCGTAGTGCCAGTCGAACCGGGACACCTCCTTCTCCCACACCGGCCAGCTCGTCACGTCTCGCCGCTCCAGTTCCTCCTCGGCGGGTTTTCGCACGTCGATCCTGCTCATGTCGTCCTCCTCTGTATGGGGAAATTTTCCGCGGCCGGGGAAGGCCTTCCCGGGGGACACGCTCAACACGTGAGGTGAAAGCAGGCCCCGACCCTTTCCGCGGGCCCCCGCTCGTTGAAGAACACCGCGGCCTCCTCATTCGGAGAGGCGTGCAGGCGGATCCCCTCCCTCTCGAGCCGCTCCTCCAGGTCCGGATCGGGCCGCATGCGGCCGTTCATCCCCGTGCCCGCCACGATCAGCTCCGGGCCGGTCTCCACGAGCCCGGCGATGTCCTCCATGGAAAGGCGGTGTCCCCGGGCCCTGCGCCACCCCTCCCGGACCCGTCCGTCCGGGTAGATGACCAGGTCGGACGTGTAGGTGCGCCCGTCCAGGACGATGCGGCCGAAAGCGATCCGCTGGATCTGCATGTCTCCTCTCCCGCCCGCCCCGGGCCGCACGCCCGCGGCGGAACCCGGTCGAAGACCCGAGGTGCGAGCCGAACCTTACCACAAAGGGGGGTAAATGAGTAGGTGGTTGTGTAAGTCAGGCTCAGAAGCGGTAACTGTGTCGGTGTCGGTGTCTGTGTCCATCCTTCACCGGCACCGTCACAGACACATGCTTCATCCCTTCACCGACACCGTCACAGACACAGGCCTCATCATCTCATCAACCCCGGCAGCCACAGGGTGATGGCCGGGTAGGCCATGATCAGGGCCATGGCGATGAGATCGCAGACGATAAATGGAAGCGCCGCCCGGTAGATGTCCCCCATGGTGGTGTCCTCGGGGGCCACGCCTTTCATCACGAACAGGAGCAGGCCGAATGGAGGGGTGGTGAAGGCGATCTCCAGGTTCAACAGCATGAGGATGCCGAACCAGATGGGATCGAAGCCGAGAGCGTGGACCACGGGCATGAAGATCGGCACGCTGATCATCATCATGGAGATCTGCTCCATGAAGGCCCCCAGGAGAATGAGGATCAGCTGCATGCAGATGAGGATCAGGATAGGGTCCAGGGGCAGCCCGGCCACGAACTCCACCATACCGCGGGTCGCACCCGTGAAGGCCAGGATCTGGCTGAAGGTGATGGAGCCGGCGATGATCATGAAGGTCATCACCGTTACCTTCAGCGAGCCCCGCACGGCACGCTTCAGCACGCCGAGGTTGAACGCCCCGTAGCAGGCGGCCAGGGCGATGGACCCCACGCTTCCCATGGCGGCCGCCTCGGTGGGCGTGGCCACACCCAGGAAAATGAGCCCCACCACGAGGAAAACAATGGTCGTGAGCGGAAGGACGTACTTGAAGAGATCCGCCAGCTTTTCTCCCAGGCTGACCTTCTCGACCTCGTAGGCCGGCGCAAGGGAGGGATCCAGCTTGCACCGCCCGATGATGTAGGTGAAATAGAGGACGGCCATGAGCAGTCCCGGGAGGATACCGGCCAGCAGCAGCTCACCGATGGACAGGTGGGCCAGCGTTCCCAGCACGATGGCCAGCGCACTCGGCGGGATAATCATGGCGATGCCGCCCGTCCCCAGGATGGGTCCCAGGATCATGGGCTTCCGGTAGCCGCGGCTCTGCATGCCCGGGACCAGGAGGGACCCCAGCATGGCCGTGTTCGCCATGGTGGAGCCGCTCAGGTTGGAGAAGATGGTGCCGCCCGCCACGGTCAGCAGGCTCAATCGGCCGGGGAGCCTGCCCATCCACTTGTCGAGCACGTCCAGGGTGCGGATCGCCATGCCGGAGTGGAAAAGGATCTCCCCCATGAAGACGAAAAGGGGGACGGGGGCCAGGGTAAAGCTGGTGAGCCCGCTGTAGATGCTGAGCATCATCTGGCGGAGGCCCACCTCCCCGCCGAGGACCGTTGCCGCGCCTACCATGTTGATGAGAAAGAAGGAAAAGGCCACGGGCATGCCGGTGGCGAGCATCAGCAGCAGAAAGCCGACAAAGACGAGCAGGATGACCCACCATTCCATAGCCGCCCCCTACAACCCTTCCCGCTCCCGGGCCGCTTCTTCCCCGGAGGTTTCCGCCTTTTGAAAGGCGTCCCAGAAGCGGCGTGCGCGTCGAAAAAACTCAGCGATCAGCAAGAGGCTCCCCACGGGGATGATCCCCACGAGAAAGACCTTGGGAACCGCCAGGGTCTTGATCACGGGGATGCCCCTCTGGTAGAGCTCCCAGGCCGTCTTGGTGCCGTACCAGACGAGCACGCCGCAGATGCCCATGCCCGCCAGGGAGGTCCCCAGATCGAAGAGCTTCTGGGTCTTCCACCGGAGCCGTCCGACCACGATGTCGACCCGGACGTGCCCGTCCTCCTTCAGGACCCAGGGGGCCCCGAGAAAGGTGATGTAGAGCAGGAGGTACTCCGTGACCTCGTTGACCCAGGTGGGGGGCTGGAGATGGAAGTACCTCACCACCACCTCGTAGAATATGGAGAACATCACGAACAGGATGCCGAGTCCCGCCAGGACGGCCATCCCGTCGATCACGTATTCCACGAACCGATCCAGCTTTCGACCGGCGCCCATGGCTTCTCTCCCATCCCGAGACGGCGGAGAGAGGATGCTCTCTCCGCCGCCCGTCCGGTGAAGTTACCGGCCCAGAAGCTCCTTCATCCTGGCCCCGTTTTCCGGGCTCTTCTTCAGGACTTCCTTCCAGCCGGCCTCGTAGGCGGTTTCCAGGTATTTCTCCCGGTCCTCGCCCGTCAACTCGATCGTCTTCACTCCCTTGGAGGTGATGAAGGCGCGCTCCTCCTTGATGAGCTGGGCGTAGTGCTCGGCCGCGTCGCGCTCGATCTCCATGGCGACCTCGTTGATCGCCTTCTTCAGGTCGTCCGGGAGGGCCTTCCAGAAGTCAAGGTTGGTGACGATGCCGACATCCACCTGGTAGAACCCGGGATCGACCACGTAATCCGTGACCTCATGCCACCCGAAGTCGGAGATCTTGGTGGCGGGCCAGCCGTAGCCGTCCACCACGCCGCGCTCGAGCGCCGTGTAGACCTCGCCCGGAGACGTGGTCACGGCCACGCCGCCCAGCTCCTCGACAAAGGGCTTGTAAACAGGGGTGACACGGATCTTCATGCCGGAGAGGTCGGGCTTGTCGATCTTCTTGTTCGTGTACAGGTGGAACGGAAGGCCCGGCGTGAACCGCCCCACGTAGTAGGCGTTGAGCTTCTCCTGGTGGAGCCGGTTCAGGAAATCGTACACGCCTCTCTCCCGCTCTTCCCAGGGCATCAGCTTGGAGAGCTTGACCGCATCCACCACCGGGAGCTGCGGCACGTAAAACGCCGCCGGCAAGAGGGCCATGTCCACCATGCCGCCGGTGACCGCCTCGATCTGCTCGAACGAGGGAATCGCTTCGGGCCCGCCCGCATACACGATTTTGATTCTGCCCTCGGTGGCGGTCTCGAGCTTCTCCTTGAACATCCAGAACGCGTCGCAGAAGCAGTTGTTCTGCGGCAAAAAGGTCTCCGCCTTGATCTGGGAGGGAGCGGCCGTAACCCCGGCCGGCACGGCCAATGCGAA
>JAIPEI010000207.1 GCA_021737245.1 Deltaproteobacteria bacterium
CAAGAGCGGAAGCTTGGCCCGCCTCTGGAAGGCATCCTGGTAGAACCTCCCTTCCGGGACATCCTGGAAGGCCATCCAGTCTCCGGTGATCAGAGGCCCGCTCGATTGCCAGGCCCCCTGGAGATAATGAAGGAGCAGCACCTGCTGTTGGATCGGAATGTCCTCATCCGAGTCCGTCCTGAAAAAGCGCAGATCAGGCCAGGCCGCCTGAATCGGTTTTCCCAGAAAATCGAACTCGAGCGCGGTCCCGCTCCCTTTCTCCGCGATCCCGGCCCCGCAACGATCCGCCAGCAGAGCAGGGTCCTTCACGGCCAGGTCGGATCTCGCGATCGCTGCGGCATTCCTGTAATCGTCTTCTCGCGCCATGATCATTCCTCACTTTGCCACTTTGGTAAGGTCTCCGGGTTCACATGCGGAGACGGGATTGTTATAATCAGAAACCGGGACCGAACGCAAGGGAAGGTGGAGACCCTGACGTGCAATCAGGCTCGCGAACGGCGGACCGGGAGGGTTCATGAAAAAACCCGGGAACAAGGATGTGTTCAACCCTGTGCTCAAGGATGCGGATCTGAAGCTCGGACCGTCCCCCAAGGAGCCTTTGCCGCCCGTGGCCGGGGATGCGCCGGACCCGGCCCCGGAGAGGGACCCGGCCTCGGACGAGACGCGGGCGTTCCTCGAGGCAGTCGCCGATGTGAAACCGCTTCCCGGCCGGCGGAAAAAGAACCCGAGACCCGCATCCGCTTCACCCGGACCCGCCCACCCGGCCCCGGACGAAACGCGCGAGGCCCTGGATCACCTCGAGCGACTGGTGCGCGGATCCGTGGAGATGGACATCAGCTTCACGGACGAGTACATGGAAGGGGCGGTGAAAGGGGTTGAACGGAAGGTGATGAGACGGCTGAAGCAGGGGCGCTTCCCGATTCAGGACCACCTGGACCTTCACGGGCTTACGAGCGGCGAAGCCCGGAACCGGGTCCGGGAGTTTCTCCTGGAATGCCGCAAGCTGGGACTGCGATGCGTTCTCATCATCCATGGCCGGGGCCTGAACTCCCCGTCCAGCCTTCCCGTGCTGAAAGAGCAGCTTCCCTCCTGGTTCAGCAGCGGCTCCGTGCGCAAGATCGTCCTGGCCTTTGCCACCGCCAGGCCGTACGACGGTGGAGCAGGCGCTGTTTACGTCCTGCTGCGAGGCCGCTGATTCAGAGGGTTCCAGCCGCGTCTCTCAGGGCTGCTTCCTCTGGGCCCTCTTCAAGTCCTCGAGGTTCGAAAGAATCGTTCCGGCTTTTTCTATGAGGTAACCCACCCGCTTATAGTTCGGATCGAGGTCCTGGACCCGTTCCCACTCCCGAATGGCCTCCAGGAGCTTTTCCTGATTGTAGAACTGCATCCCCCTGCGGTAATGGGCCTCCTTGAAGAGCTCCTCGCACCTCTCGACATAACGGTGGCATATGGCGCAGTCCTTGCGGAGGCGGAGCGACGCCAGGAACCGTTCCCGCGCAGCCAGGTACTGCTTTTTTTCGAACAAATCCTCGGCCAGCCGGAAGTGGGCCTTGAACGCATAGTCCCGGGCGATTTCGTCCTCCGGCGCCGCAATGAGGACCTGTTCGAGCTCCTCGACGGCCTGCCGGTACTTCTTTCGATCGAACAGGGCGATTCCATTCGCCAGGCAGGCCGCGGTGCGAGCTTTTTCACGCGCCTCCTCGGCGGCCTCGTCCCCTTGAGCCCAGGCCGTGGCCTCCAGCCCGCCCCATTCCCACAATCCCGCCTCCGCAGGGATCTCCTCCTCGGTCTGTACCTCTACCCCGCCGATGTGAAACGGAACCCCCTCGATCTCCGGGATCCGCAGCGCCTGTCCCACCATCAGCCGGGTGGCGTCAGAGAGGCTGTTGTACCGTGCGATCTCCGGGAACTTGCGGTAGTCGCCGTAGTAGCGCTGTGCAAGAGCGGAAAGGCTTTCTCCGGGAGCGACCTGGTGAACGACGTATCGCGTGCTCCGGATCCTTTTCCGCGAGACGAGCATCCCGGCGGCCGTCGGGTGATCCGGCTTCAGCCGGAGCGCCGCGAGGAACCGGCGCCGGGCCTGGTCGTACTTTCCCTGCTTGTGAAACTCCAGGCCGATCCGGCAGCGCTCGTCGGCCCTCGCACTCAGGTCGGACTCCAGCCTGCCGGCCGCCTCCAGGGCCTCCCGGCTCTCCGGATCCACGGTCAGGGCGATTCGGTACTGCCGCAGGGCGCGAACCGGAAGTCCACGGCTCTCCAGGTCGCGCGCCCGGGAGATGAAATCCCCGGCGATCCTTCCGGGATCGACCTCGGACAGGCCGGACGGCTCCGGCGCCGCCTGCTTCCCGGCCGGCGTGACGCACCCCGACCCCGAAAGCCCCAGCAGCAGGGTCAAGGCCCCAACAAGGATTCCTCTCCCTCTCATGGATCACCTATTCGAGCGAAGCGGGTTCAAAATGCTTCAGCCGCTCCTGGAAGGCGGGGCCGTTGTCCGCCACGATCTGCTCGCGGCGCAAGTTCAAGGGGTCGGCGAAAAAGGGGTTGGCTCCCGGCCGAACGGTCACACCCAGGCGGTACCCCAGGCTTTGGCAGAGCTGGAGAATCTCCGGGTCCGCATTTCCATAGGGAAAGGCGAGTGCGACGGTGTCCTGACCCAGCCGTTCATCAAGGACCTGTTTCGACTCCAGAAGCTCCTGTTTCACACGCTCACGGTAAGCCTTGTCTTTCTCCCCCGCGCTTTTCTTCGAGAGGTCGCAGTGGGTGACGGTGTGGGAGCCCACCTCGAACCCGTTTGCCTTCATTTCTCCGAGCTGCTGCCATGTCATGGCTTTGGCGCCTGTGCCGATGAAATCGGTGTAAACGAACAGGGCCGCTGTAAACCCGTGCCTGCGGAGAATGGGATAGGCGATATCATACGCCGAACGGTAACCGTCGTCGATGGTGATCACAACCGACTTCTTCGGCAGCGCCCTGCGGTAGTTCAGGAAATCCAGGAGCTCTCCGAGCCCGATCGCATGGTACCCGTTGTCCGCCAGAAAGGCCATCTGCCGGGCAAACGCGGCTTCGGAAACGGACAGAGGCCCGTCCTTCTTCTTGCCGAAGCGGTGGTAACAGAGGATCGGAACCGTCTGGTAACCGTCACTCTCCAGCCCTCCCGGGTTTTCATCACGGAGAGGGATCACGACTGCGTCGTTTGCGGAAAACGACGCCCCTCCATTGGCCTCCTCGATCATCCAGGCCCTCTCCGGCCCGCCCAAATACTGCTCGGCCAGCTCCGCGGCTGTGGTCGCCCCGCCCGGCACGCAGACCAGATAGCGGTCGGAACGAAAGGTTTCCCGCTCCATCGCAGGACGTGCTGGAGGAACGTCTTCCCCCTTCTTCGGGGCGAGCTGCGCACAGGAAAACAGCGTGAGGAGCAGCGGGGCGAGGCAGGCCCCCACCGCCCTGCTCCAGTCACGATGGACTGTTCTCCGGATCTGTTTCATCTGTTTCACCTTCCCTGCCTTCGGCCGTATGCGGACGCCGTCACCTTCATTTCGATATGCGATGCAAGAAACGGGCCTGTCAGGCGACCACATTGTACACCGAGATCTGCATCCTCCGCCCTTTGACCGCCACGCTGCCGCGGGCCTCCACGCGGATATCGTCCTTGTGCTCCATCTGTTCGTAGGTCTGCTTGCTGATGAGGATCTCTCCGGGTTTGGCCATGGCCGTCAAGCGGGATGCCACATTGACGTGGTCTCCGATGACCGTGTACTCCATCCGCTTCTCCGAGCCGAGGTTCCCGGCCACCACATTCCCCGAGTTCACACCGACGCCCACCTGGATCCCGGCTTGGTCGAGACCGTGCTCGGCTCCAATGAGCTGCACGGACTTCTGGATCTCCAGCGCCGCCCTCACCGCGGAGTCCGCGTGACGCTGGTTGGTGATGGGGGCTCCGAAGATCGCCATGGCCTCGTCCCCGAGAAACTTGTTGATGCTCCCCCCGTGGCTGATGACCGTGTCGGTGACCCGGGTGAAGTAGTCATTGAGCATGTCCACGATCCAGGCGGGGTCCTTGTCCTCGGACAGCGTCGTGAAGCCCCGAATGTCGACGAACAGGATCGAGGCGTTGACCCTTGCCCCCCGCATCCACTGCTGCTCCGGATGCGCCAGGATCATCTCGACGATCTCAGGGGCGACGTACTTCCCAAAGGAATCCTGGATGTGTTCCTTCAGGGCCAGGCCTTCGGCCATCCGGTTCATGGCCGCACCCAGCTCGCCCAGTTCATCCTTCCGGTTGAGCAGGACCCGGTGGCTGAAATCCCCTTTTCCAACGGTGATGACGCTCTCCCTCAGCTTGTTGATGGGCCGCGAGAAGTACAGGCTGATCGCCAGGCTCAGGAGGATCCCCACCACGACCATGACCCCCGCCAGGTAAAGGAAGAACACCCTGCCCTCCCGGATGTTCGTGAGGATCTGCGCCGTGGACAGGGCCAGGCGCACGCGGCCCACGTCCAGCCCCTGGTAGGTCAGGGGCGACTCAAAGAGCAGCACCTCCTCCCCGTGATGCTTGAACGTGCTCAGGATGATGCCGTCCGACTCCCGGACGAAGGTCATACCGGCGGGGGCGGTGTAAACCCTGTCCACCCGCTCGAGGTCACTGTGCGCCCGGATCACCTTCTTCACGTCCGTCACCATGGCGAAGACCACCTGCTCGTTCCGGGCCATGTCCTCCATGAGCTTGAAAAGCGTCAAATCCTCCTCACCCAGCAGCTTGTCCGGAGCGTTGGTGGTTAATATCCGGACCATGCTCTCTCCCAGGCCGATCAGTTGCTCGACATACTGCTTTTTCTCCTTTTCGAGCACCACAAAGCCGATCACGGCGATTTCCACAAGAATCAGGGTGGTGGCAAGGATGGCGATCTTGATGAAGATGGGAATTCGAAACCCCGTCCGGCCCCGGCGATCGGCTCCTTCCCGGCGCTCCCCGCCGGACCGCCGGTCCACGCCCGTGCGTCTATCAGGCCCCTTGTACGGTGCCCTCCGCCGCCTGCGGTCGAGCCCGGAACGCCGATCCAGGCCGCTGCGGCGGTCCAGGCCGGTCCGGCGCTCGTAAACGGTCTTCAGGCGATCCTGCGATTGAACCGTCTTCTCCTCCCCCGGAGGGTGGGCAGGATTCTCATCGCGATTCATCGAGCGGGTCCTCTTCTAACCGGTAACAATGCTGGAAGCCGATTTCACGGACAGGTCGGGGCCGGACGGCCCGCACTCACCGGTGAGCAGGCCCCGGATCGCCGGAACCACCGGGCGACCGGGCACGAAGGCAGCCAAGTGTAGTGGAAATTGTTGGCCCTGTCAAATCGCGCCAAAGGATCGCGCCAAAGGATAAGCACTCGATTTGGTTTGCATAAGCAACAGAGGCATTGGCTTGGCAACGCTTTAGCCTCTTGAAATGACAAAGGCAAAAAAGACCCCTTCCGGATGGAAAGGAACTAATCCATCCTTTTCCCAAACCGCTTCACAGCGCCCAGGAACACCACGCTTCCAATGGCGGCCAGGGCCACGAGCTCGGGCCACAGGATCTCGAAGCCCACCCCTTTTAGAAAAACCCCTCGAATGATCGTCAGAAAGTGCCGGAGCGGATTCAGATAGGTCAGAAACTGGACCGGAGCAGGCATGTTCGAGATGGGAAACACGAATCCGCTCAGCATGAAAAAGGGCAGGATGAAGAAAAATGTGGTCATCATGGCCTGCTGCTGAGTGGCCGAAACCGTGGATATGAAGAGGCCGACGCCCAGGGTACTCAACAGGAACACCAGGGTCGCCCCGAAAAGTAGAGGAACGCTGCCCTTCAGGGGGATCGAGAACCAGAGCAGCGCAAAGACCGCCACCGCGACCATCTGGGTCACGGAGATGAGGATGTAAGGGATGGTCTTACCCAGGATCAGCTCGAAGGGCTTCATCGGTGTGACGATGAGCTGCTCGATGGTGCCGCCCTCTTTTTCCCGAATGATCGCCATGGAGGTAAACAAAAGGGACGTGAGCATGATGAGAAAAGCCACGATTCCGGGGACATAAAAGTTCCGGCTGTCCAGGTTCGGGTTGTACCAGGTCCGCACCCTGGCGTCGATGCGGCCATACTCCATGCGCTCCGCATAGAGCTCCTCCAGAAGGCGGCTGTTGAACGAGTCGAGAACGGTCCGGGTGTACGCGATCCGCATGGAGGCCATGTTGCTCATGCTGCCGTCCGCCAGGATCTGCACAGATGCCGTCATTTGGCTGCGGATCCTCTCGGAGAAATCCGGCGGAATCTTGATCCCCAGATCCGCTTCCTGGGCGAGCAGGATGCGCTCGAGCTCTTTCGGGTCATCGACCCGGTGCGTGATGCGAAACGTTCGATTCGCGTCAAGGCTGTCGGACAGCCTGCGGCTCTCCAGGGTACGGCTATGGTCCATCCAGGCTACCCGCACGTCCCGCACGTCCGTGGACACCACGTACCCGAACACGAGCAGCTGGATCAAGGGGGCGATGATCAGGAGGGGCCGATTCTTCCGGTCCCTGAACAGCTGGATGAACTCCTTCCGCACGAGCTCTCGAACGCGAACCGGGCTCATGTCACATGCCCTCCCGCCTGAACAG
>JAIPEI010000208.1 GCA_021737245.1 Deltaproteobacteria bacterium
ACGCACGTGGCGATTCGACCGCTGTCCAAGGGAACCGCGGCTCGAGTATTTTGAAGGAAGGAGCACGATTGCAGATCGACACGCTGGGAGACTGGAAGAGGACCCATGACTGCGGGGCGCTCCGCGCCGGGGACGCGGGCCGCGAGGTCGTGCTCATGGGCTGGGTCCACGTACGGAGGGATCTGGGGCACCTGATCTTCATCGACCTCCGGGACCGGGAAGGCATCACCCAGGTGGTGTTCGACCCCCAGGTGGACGAGGCGGTCCACGAGCGGGCCCATGTCCTCCGGAGCGAGTGGGTGGTGGCTGTGCGCGGCGAGACCGCGCCCCGGCTCGAGGGACAGGAGAACCCGGACATGGCCACGGGCGCGGTGGAGGTCCGGGCAAAGGAGCTCAAGATCCTGAACCGCACCGAGATCCCGCCCTTCCAGGTGGCGGGCGCGGTGGACGCCTCGGAGACCCTCCGTCTCAAGCACCGGTACCTGGAGCTCCGCCGGCCGCGGGTTTTCCGCCGCTTCCGGGAGCGCCACCGGATCGCGGCCTGCGTGCGGGACTACCTGAACAACGAGGGGTTCCTCGAGGTGGAGACCCCGTTCCTCACCAAGAGTACCCCCGAGGGCGCCCGGGACTACCTGGTCCCCAGCCGGGTGAACCAGGGGCTGTTCTACGCCCTGCCCCAGTCCCCCCAGCTCTTCAAGCAGCTCCTCATGGTGTCCGGGTTCGACCGGTACTACCAGATCGTCCGCTGCTTCCGCGACGAGGATCTCCGGGCCGACCGCCAGCCCGAGTTCACCCAGGTGGACCTGGAGATGTCCTTTGCGGACGAGGAGGCCGTGATGGCCCTTCACGAGGGCATGATGGCGGCCCTTTACGGGACGGTGCACGGAAAGGAGCTGACCCTGCCCTTTCCCCGCCTCACCTTCCGGGAGGCCATGGACCGGTTCGGCACGGACCGGCCGGACACCCGGTTCGGCCTGGAGATCCATGACCTGACCGGGCCCGCGGCCCGGTCCGAGTTCCGCGTGTTCCGCCAGGTCATTGACGGCGGGGGCGTGGTCAAGGCCGTAACGGTCGCCGCCGGCGCCGGGGGGTTCTCGAGAAAGGACCTGGACGAGCTGGGCGCCTCCGCGGCCGAGTGGGGCGCCAAGGGGCTGGCCTGGGCCAAGGTGACCGAGGGCGGCTGGCAGTCCCCCATCAAGAAGTTCTTCCCCGAGGGGCTCCAGGAGGAGATGAACCGGGCCGCGGGTGCGGGACCCGGCGACCTCCTGCTCCTGGTCTCGGACCGGGACGAGACCGCCCTTTACGTCCTGGGCATGCTCCGGCTGCACCTGGCCCGGAGGCTCGGCCTCGTCAAGGACGACGAGCCCTCCTTTGTCTGGGTGACCGAGTTTCCCCTGCTCGAGCACGACGAGGAGGGCCGCCTCGCGGCCGTGCACCACCCGTTCACCTCGCCCATGGAGGAGGATTTGCCGCGGCTCGCGGACGAGCCCGAGGCGGTGCGCGCCCGGGCCTATGACCTGGTGCTGAACGGCAGTGAGATCGGGGGCGGAAGCGTCCGCATCCACACCCGCGAGCTCCAGGACGAGATGTTCCGGGTCCTGGGCATCACCACGGAGGAGGCCGAGGCCAAGTTCGGCTTCTTCCTCGAGGCCCTCAGGTACGGGGCGCCGCCCCACGCCGGCATGGCGCTCGGGTTCGACCGCCTGGTGGCCGTCATGACCGGTGCGGAGAGCATTCGCGAGGTGATCGCCTTTCCCAAGACCCAGCGCGCCACCTGCCCGCTCACCGGCGCCCCGTCCCGGGTGGACGAACGTCAGCTCGAGGAGCTCGGGCTCTCCGTCCATCTCGAAGAGTAGGGCACGGGGTTTGCGTTCGTCTGGGGCCGAGGAGGGGGAGGCGGGGGTGGTTCACGCAAAAAAGGGAGTTGACAACCCCCACCCGGAGGGTATACTCAATCCTTAACGTTTGAACTGACACGATTCGAGCTCGAGGCATCCCCATGCGTTTCACCGCCATCCGGCCCATCATAATTACCACCGCAGCAGAGGCACCCGTGTGCGCTCTGTTGCTCCTCCTTCTTGGTATCGGTCTGAAACCCCCGGGCCTGATGATGGAATAGTAGGCGACAAACCCCAAAAAATCCGTTATCAGGCCAGCCTGATAACGTATTTTTTTTGCGCGAAAGCGAGGACGCACCATGCAGCCGGTTACCCTGTACGACACCACCCTCCGGGACGGCACCCAGGGCGAGCATGTCACCCTGTCGGCCGAGGACAAGATGAGCATCGCCAGGAAGCTGGACGAGTTCGGCATCCCTTACATCGAGGGGGGATGGCCGGGGTCCAACCCCAAGGACGCCCGGTTCTTCCAGATGGCCCGCAAGAGCCCGCTCCGCCGGGCGAGGCTCGCCGCCTTCGGAAGCACCCGGAAGCCCGGCGGCAAGGCGGAGACCGACCCCAACGTGGCCGCCCTCCTGGAGACCGGGACGGAAGTGGTCACGGTGGTGGGCAAGAGCTGGGACCTCCACGCCACGGAGATCCTGGGGACCACCCTGGACGAGAACCTCCGCATGATCCGGGAGACGGTCTCCTATCTCAAGGCCCGGGACCGGGAGGTGATCTACGACGCGGAGCACTTCTTCGACGGCTGCCTGCGCAACCCGGACTACGCCATGAAGACCGTGGCGGCGGCCGTGGAGGGCGGGGCGGACTGGATCGTGCTCTGCGACACCAACGGCGGCATGATGCCCCACGACCTGGGCGACGCGGTGACGCAAGCGGCCGCCCGCATCCCCGTTCCCTTCGGCATCCACGTGCACAACGACTGCGGCATGGCCCTGGCCAACTCCCTGGCAGCGGTCCGCGCGGGAGCCGCAATGGTCCAGGGCACCGTCAACGGGTACGGGGAGCGCTGCGGGAACGCGGACCTGGTCTCCATGCTGGGCGTGCTCCAGCTCAAGATGGGGTACGACTGCGTGCCTCCGGAAAAGCTCGAGCAGCTCACCGATGTCTCGCGGTTCGTGAGCGAGGTGGCCAACGTGACCCCGTCGAACCAGCGGCCCTTCGTGGGGCGGAGTGCCTTCGCCCACAAGGGCGGCATCCACGTGAGCGCCATCATGAAGAACCCCGCCGCCTACGAGCACGCGGATCCCGAGCAGGTGGGGAACCGGCGCCGGGTGCTGGTCTCCGACCTCTCGGGAAAGAGCAACATCGCCTACAAGTCCAGGGAGCTGGGCATCTCCCTGGGCGGGAACGGCTTTGACAGCCAAAAGATCGTGGAGCGGATCAAGGAGATGGAGGACCAGGGCTACCAGTTCGACGCGGCCGAGGGGTCCCTGGAGCTCCTTATGAAAAAGGTGACCGGCCAGTTCGAGGCCCCTTTCACCCTGGAGTCCTTCCGCGTGACCCTGGAGAAGGACGGCGACGCGCCCACCTCCTCCCACGCCACCATCAAGATCTCGGTGGAGGGGGAGGAGGAGATCACAGCGGCCGAGGGAGACGGCCCGGTGAACGCCCTGGACAACGCCCTCCGGAAGGCCCTCTACAAGTTCTACCCGGAGATCCGGGAGATGGGCCTGGTGGACTTCAAGGTCCGCGTCATCGACGCGCAGGCCGCAACGGCCGCCCGGGTCCGGGTCAACATCGAGACCCGCGACGCCCGGGAGATCTGGTCCACCATCGGCGTCTCGGAGAACGTGATCGAGGCCAGCTGGCAGGCCCTGGCCGACAGTGTGGAGTACAAGCTGCTCAAGGTGAGAAACGGCAAGAAGGACGTCCGGAACGCGCAGGCCGGCTGAGCCCGCCCTGCACGCATCCGGCACCCGAACAAACAAGGCGGAAACAGACAGATGAAACCAGCCACCGTACGACCAGAGGAGCGGCTCACCGCAGATCCCCCCGCAAAGGGGAGTCTGCGGAGGGTCCTTGGGGAAGGCTCCGTTTCCGGTTCGACACCCGTTTGACCTCCATGCGAACCCGGCGCAACCCTCGAGGGGCGCCGAAAAAGGAAAGGCATTCCCCATGACCGACAGCAACCGCATCATCATCTTCGACACCACCCTCCGGGACGGCGAGCAGTCGCCCGGAGCCAGCATGAACACCGCGGAAAAGGTCCGTATCGCCACCCAGCTGGAGCGGCTGGGCGTGGACGTGATCGAGGCCGGGTTCCCGGCCGCGTCCCAGGGCGACCTGGAGGCGGTCCGCACCATCGCGGAGAAGGTCCGCGGCTTGAGCGTGGCCGCCCTGGCCCGGACCTCCAAACAGGACATTGACAAGGCCTGGGAGGCGGTACGCGACGCGGCCCGCCCCCGGATCCACACCTTCCTCGCCACCTCGGACATCCACATGGAGCACAAGCTCCACATGACCCGTGAGCAGGTGATCGAGGCCGTGGTGGAGGCGGTCAGCTACGCCCGCACCTTCACGGACGACGTGGAGTTCTCGGCCGAGGACGCCTCCCGGAGCGACCGGGACTTTCTCTGCCGGGTGTTCGAGGCAGCCGTGGAGGCGGGCGCCACCACGGTGAACGTGCCGGACACGGTGGGCTACATCCTGCCCCACGAGTTCGGCGACCTGATCCGCTACCTCCAGGAGAACACCTCCAACCTCCACAAGGCCGTCCTGAGCGTCCACTGCCACAACGACCAGGGCCTGGCCACGGCCAACACCCTGGCGGGCCTGGAGGCCGGCGCCCGCCAGATCGAGGTCACGGTGAACGGCATCGGCGAGCGGGCCGGCAACACCTCCCTGGAGGAGGTGGTCATGACCCTCCACAACCACCGGGCCAGCCTGAACCTCTTTACCGGCGTCGAGACCCGCGAGATCTACCCCACGAGCCGCCTGGTCTCCACCATCACGGGCATCGTGATCCAGCCCAACAAGGCCGTGGTGGGGGCCAACGCCTTCGCCCACGAGGCGGGCATTCACCAGGACGGGGTGCTCAAGAACCGCCTGACCTACGAGATCATGGAGCCCGAGACCGTGGGCATCTCCCAGAACCGCCTGGTCCTGGGCAAGCACTCCGGGCGCCACGCGTTCCGGGACAAGCTCGCCGCCCTGGGCTACGAGCTGGAGGAGGAGCAGTTCAACCACCTGTTCCAAAAGTTCAAGGACTTGGCCGACAAGCGCAAGGAGATCCTGGACGAGGATATCGAGGTGCTCTATGCCGAGGAGATCCTGCGCGCGCCGGACTTCTACCGCCTGGAGTACCTCAACGTGGTGAGCGGCACCCAGCTCGTGCCCACGGCCATGGTCAAGCTGGCCATGGACGGCGTGGAGATGCAGAGCGCAGGGTTCGGCAACGGGCCCATCGACGCGGCCTACAACACCATCGCCAAGATGACCGGGACCCGCTCCAAGCTGATGCGCTTCTCCATCAGCTCGGCCAGCGGCGGCACCGACGCCCTGGGCGAGGTGACCGTGCGGCTCAAGGAGAACGGTTTCGTGGCCCTGGGAAAGGGCGCGGACCCGGACATCATTACGGCCAGCGCCAAGGCCTACGTGAACGGCCTGAACCGGCTCGAGTACCTGAAGCGGAACCCCTCCCTTTCCCCCGAGGAGAGAGGGTTGTGATTCCCTCACACTCACACTGTCACTGACACCGACACCAACACTGACACGGGTTTTCATTCATGACGACACCCATGACCATCACAGAGAAGATCCTCGCGGCCCATGCGGGCCGCGAGGCCGTTCATCCGGGCGAGCTGATCCAGGTGCGCGTGGACGTGGCCCTGGCCAACGACATCACCGCGCCGCTCGCCATCCGCGTCTTCAAAGAGATCGGGGTCGATTGCCTGTTCGACCCGGAGCGGGTAGCCCTGGTGGCTGACCACTTCGTCCCCAACAAGGACATCGCCTCGGCCGAGCAGACCAAGATCATGCGGGACTTCGCCCGGGAGCAGGGCGTCCTCCACTTTTACGAGCCCGGCACCGGCGGGGTGGAGCACGTGATCCTGCCCGAGATGGGAATCGTGGGCCCCGGCGACCTGGTCCTGGGCGCGGACAGCCACACCTGCACCTACGGCGCCCTGGGCGCTTTCTCCGCGGGCGTGGGGAGCACCGACCTGGGCGCGATCCTGGCCACGGGCGAGACCTGGCTCAAGGTGCCGCCCACCATCCGGGTGGTCTACGAGGGCGAGCTTCGCCCCTGGGTAGGCGGCAAGGACCTCATCCTTCACACCCTGGGACGGATCGGCGTGGAAGGGGCCACCTACAAGAGCCTCGAGTTCACCGGGCCCGTGGTGGAAGCACTCCCCATGGACGACCGGTTCACCATGGCCAACATGGCTGTGGAGGGCGGGGCCAAGAACGGGATCGTGCCCCCGGACGCGACCACCCGGGCCTACGCAACCGGACGCACCCTGCGGGAGCCGGTTTACTACACGAGCGACCCCGAGGCCGAGCTGGACCGGGAGCTCCGCGTGGACGTCACCAACCTGGACCTCCAGGTGGCCTTTCCCCACGCCCCGGACAACGTCCGCCCGGTCTCGGAAGCAGGCGACGTCCCCCTGGACCAGGTCTTTATCGGCTCCTGCACCAACGGCCGCCTGGGCGACCTCCGCCAGGCCGCCTCCCTCCTCAAGGGGCGCTCCGCAGCCCCGGGCACC
>JAIPEI010000209.1 GCA_021737245.1 Deltaproteobacteria bacterium
CCGGCCGGGTTGTATCCGGCCATGCGGATCTCCCGTTTCAGGTTGAACATGGCCGCTCTAAGATTTTGCTGCAGGGCCGCAGTCTCGCTCTGGACGATGTAGGAGTTCTGCTGAGAGACAAACGTGGTGTAGATCCCGGCCATCACCACCCCGCTGACGACCACGGTGACCAGAAGCTCGATCAGGGTGAACCCCCCTTCTCTGCGCACGGGACGAACGGGTCGATGATGGGGGTGCCTCATGTTTCCTGCCTCCGATTCAAAGCGACGCATGCTCTATTCCCAGACGGCCCCGTTCCATTTTTGCAGCTGAACCACGCCCGTGCTCAGGGCTCCGATCCGGTAGTAGTCCGTTTCTCTCTCGTTGGATAGGTAGGCGTAGCCGCCGTTGCTGAACCCACGGACGTCGAAGCTGAGATAGCCGGTGCTGAAGGTTTCACCGGCGGGCCCGTCAAAGTTGATGCCGTAGCCCTGGCTCCCGAGGCTCACCGTCCTGACGCTTCCGGACCCTGTGTGGAGGTACCGGTCGGGGCTCGTGTAAAAAGAGACGCCGGTGGACACATTCTGCTTGACCGCCCGAAGCTTGGTGGCCTGAAGGTGGGAGTAGAGGCCCTGGGCCGATGTCCTGAGCCTGTACCCCGGAAGCCAGACCGAGAAGGCGGGGATCGCGGCCAGGGCCAGAATGCCGAGGACCGCCACGACAACGAGCAGCTCGGTCAGCGTGAACCCGGAGCGCCCGCTGCTTTCCCTGTACACACCTTCACCCATGCGTCCCCTCCTGATCGACGGGTTCGCAAAAACCCGCTCACCCGCCGCTGGAAACGTTATAACCTATTGAAATTACAGGGGCAGATATCTAAGCTAGGGCCTTTACGACTCCATCAGGATTGGATTCATTCCTTCGGGGAGAGGGAGGAACAAGTTTCATGCCAGGGAATGGCATGTCGAAAAAAATGCTTTGATATCAAAGGAATAAGGAAAACGCAGGGGAAATGGGGGCGCCCTTGCACGACAAGCGTCCCATCCGGTGAGATGCAAATTGCAACGCTTTGGCGAAAAGCGGCAGGGCTGTCAGGGGGTTAGAGGGAAGTGGCATTTTGCCACTGGATTGCATTTCGCCACCTCGGGGGTTTACTCGAGCCTGTAACGCCGAATTTTGCGATGCAGCGTGGATTTGTCGATCCCGAGGAGCTCCGCGGCCATTTTTTTGTTGTTTGCGGCCCGTTCCAGGGCCTTCTGAATGGCGTCGATCTCCAGGTCTTTCAGGTTGAGGAGGCCCTCGGCGGCGGGCCGCGGACGGGCGGCGTCCACCAGTTCCGAGGGAAGATCCCGAACCTGGATTTTTTGTTGATTCGAGCTGGTGGCGGTGCAACGCTCCAGAAGGTTCTCGAGCTCTCGGACATTGCCCGGCCAGTCATAGGAGAGGAGGACGTTCATGGCCCCGGGCGAGATGGCGTTTGCCTTGGATTTCCCGGCGGTGTGAAGCTTCTTGAGGATGTGGCCGACGATCACGGGGATGTCTTCCTTGCGTTCTCTGAGGGGCGGGATCCATAGGGGCAGGACCCGAATGCGGTAGTAGAAGTCCTCCCGCACCTGGCCCGATTCCACGGCCTCCTGAAGAGGGCGGTTGGTGGCGGTGATGATGCGGACATCCGCGGGGACCTCCCGCTTTCCGCCGACCGGCCTCACCACCCCGTCCTGCAGGACCCCGAGGAGCTTGACCTGGAGCTCAGGCGGGATCTCCGTGATCTCGTCCAGGAAGAGCGTGCCCCGGTGAGCGGACAGGACGATGCCCAGGTTGTCTCGAATGGCCCCGGTGAAGGACCCTTTGACGTGGCCGAAAAGCTCGCTTTCCATCAGCTGCGGAACGATCGCGCCCACATTGACCTCCACGAAAGGCTCGTTCTTCCGGGGGCTGTAGTTGTGAATCGTCCTGGCGAGAAGTCCCTTGCCGGTCCCGGATTCCCCCTCGATGGAGATGGGGGTGTTCTTCCGGCTGAGCTTGTGGATGGTTTCGTAAAGCTTCTGAACGGGCCGGCTGATGCCCACGAACTCTCCCATGTAGCCACGCTCCCGAAGCTCCTTCTTGAGGACGAGGTTTTCCCAGAGGATGGCTTTTTCGTCGAGGGTCTTCTGAATGACCCGGTGGATGTGCTGGAGCTCCAGCGGCTTGAGCAGGAAATCGAAGGCGTGGATTCGGACGGCCTGGATGGCCTCGTTCATGGAACCGTACGCGGTCATGAGAATGATGCTGATATCCGGGTACAGCTCCCTCGCCTCTGTGGCGAGGGTGATTCCGTCCAGCCCGGGCATCTTGAGGTCCGTTACGAGGATGTCGAACCTGGTCTCCTTCAAGGCCTCCAACGCAGCGTTCCCATCGGTCAGGCAGGTGACGTTCAGTCCGCGGCGTTTGAGAAAGAGCTCGAGGGAGCTGAGAAAGCCCGGCTCGTCGTCCACGACCAGGATTTGAAAGGAACGCTCGAACTCCCGCCGGTCCGTTTCAGGATTCATGGGGGTGTTCGCTGAAGAAGGTTTCCAGAAAAGGGAGGATCTCCTTCCTGAACTTGAGCGGTTTTTCGAAGTAGGGTTTCCCCCGGCTCACGAGTGCCTCGGCCACCTCCTCCTCCCAGATGAACGAGGTGAAAAAGACGTGCCTCCGGAAGCCGTACTGCTGCTCGAGGGCGTCTGCGAGATCGAAACCGGTTTCAAAGCGGAGCTTGATGTCCGTCATGAGCAGGTCAACCTCGTCCCGGTTTTCTGCGTATGTCTTCAGCGCCGTGGAGACGTCCCCGGCGGCGAACACCCGGTAACCGTGCCGGGTGAGCCAGTCCGAGATCATCATGAGCACCGAGTCGTCGTCATCGACGACGAGAATGCCTCGTCGCGTTTTCATCGTTCCCCCGTTCCTTGCGCAGGCGCTGGATCCAGCGTACAGAGCCTGAACCGGATCGGACAGTTCCCGAGCCCGTCAGGCAGACCACTTACGTTCGGGCCGAATGGTTCGGGTCCGACCGCCGGGTGGTGGGGGGCAGGCATTTCGCTGCAAGATAGCACACCGGAGGTCTGGAAGCAAACCGAGGGTTGAACCGAGGGTTGAACTGGCGGGGATCCTTCTTCTGGAGATAGGCATTGAAATGCCCATTCGATGTATATTACAAGGAAACGGGGTCGGCGGGGTCCCGCGGCCGAATGGTACAGAAGGCGATCGGGATCTCCCGCCCTTTTCCGTGAAGAACCTTTTTTCTCGCCTCGATGTGATGGTCCCGGCTCAAGCGGTTCAGAAAGGCCATGGTGGTCTTCCGAAGCTCCGCAGCGAGCAGGATGATTCCCTCGGGCCGCAGATAGGTTCGAAAGAGCCTGAGGAGCGGAGCGAAGTCGGCTTCGCGGTAGACGACCTCCGATCCGATGATCCAATCGAAGCGGCCCTGGAGAGAGGGGGCGTGCCAGTCCATCTTGAGGATTTCAGGCGGGGACCCCGGGCCCGGGTTGAGCCGGGCATTGGCCCGGGCGAACGCCAGTGCGTGCTCGTCGTACTCGGTCATGGTCACACAATGCCCGAAAGAGGCGGCGACGGTTCCCACGAGACCCAGCCCGCAGCCGATTTCCAGGATGCGGCGGTCGGGATCGGGCTCGGTGCGGGCCATGTGATCGGCCAGCAGGATGGAGGCCTCCCAGATCTTGGACCAGAGGGGAAACCCGCTCATTGGATTCTCCGGCTGGATGAATCGGTCCAGGCTCTTGGCCAGCATGATCTCGAATCGTCTCTCTCGAATGACCAGCTCGGCCGTTCGGGTGTCGTACTCGGTCTGAAACGCCTCTGTGGACTGCACCATGAACCTCCTCGGGGCGGACTGGATGCCCGTGCTTTTGGGGCTCAGAGAATCACAAAAACCACAGGAAATCAATAGGGCTTCTGCGGCCGATACCGGACGGTCGATCAACGGAGGCCCGGTAGGCGCTTTGGAGGGTGAGCATGGATGAGATGCACCTGACCGGCATGGGAGCGAACGAGACCGTGGAAAAACAGAAGAATCGGGGCCGGGGCGAACGCTCTCCGCACGATTCGAAGGCGTTTCGGGAAGCGAATCGGCTGGCCCTGGACCTGACCTACACATTCGAGGCGCCGGGTGAAGGCTCCATTGCGCGCAAGGACGTGGAGGCCTTGATCGATCCGATTCTCAAGGCCAAGGGCATGCTGGAGCGGGGTGAAGGGGACATTCGGGACGGAGGCCTGGTCATGACCGGGTGGCAGGAGAAGCCCGAGCGGATCGAGCCCGCCCACCTGCGGGATATCCGCTCCGCGACCGAAGCGCTCTCCCGTGAAATCGATGCGTTCGTCTCCATCGGCATCGGCGGGTCCTACCTGGGGATCGAGTCGACGGTTCGGGCACTCACTCACACCCATTTCAACCAGCTGAGCCGTGAGGAACGGGGGGGAGCGCCCGAGATCTACTTTCTCGGCCAGAACATGGACCCGGACTACTTCCGGGACACGCTCGACATGCTTCGGCACAAGCGGGTGGGGCTGAACGTGATCTCCAAGTCCGGGACCACGACGGAGACCGCGATCGCGTTCCGCATCCTACAGCAGCTCCTCGAGGACAGCCTGGGCGAGGAGCAGGCCGCCCGCCGCATCCTGGTGACCACGGACCGCAACCGCGGTGCTTTGCGCGAGCTGGCCGACCGGAAGGGATACCGCTCGTTCGTGGTGCCGGACGACATCGGGGGACGGTTTTCCGTGCTCTCCGATGTGGGGCTCGTGGGACTCGCCATGGCGAACATCGACATCGAAGCCTTTGTGGCCGGGTTTCGCAACATGCAGGAGGTCTGTGCTTCCGACGACTTCTGGAAGAACCCGTCCCTCGTGCATGCAGCGGTTCGCCACGCCGCCTGGAACAAAGGAAAAAAGGTCGAGGTGGTGGCCGCCAACGCGCTCGCGCTTTTCTACGTGGCCCGATGGATGGAGCAGCTCTTTCCGGAGAGCGAGGGGCACAAGGGACACGGCATGTGGGTATCGCCCTCTCTATACAGCGAAAAGCTCCACGCCAACGGGCAGATGGTGCAGCAGGGGGAGCGGAACATCCTGGAAACGTTTCTGCTCCTGGCCGAGCACGACAACCGGGTCGAAATCCCGAGAGAAGAAACCAACCTGGACGGGCTCAATTTCCTGCCCGACAGCGGCGTGGACATGAATCTCGTCAACCGCAAGGTGGTGGAGGGACCGGCCTATGCCCATTACCTGGGCGGCGTGCCCAACATGACCCTGGAGGTTCCGCGAAGAAACGCCTACAACCTGGGCCAGGTCTACTACATGATGGAGAAGTCCGTGGCCGTCAGCGGGTACCTCTTCGGGCACAACCCCTTTGTGCAGCCGGGCGTGGAGGCATACAAGCAGGCCATGTTCGCCTTGATCGGCAAGCCCGGTTTCGAGGACAAGGCTGCGAAGATGGAGGAAAACCTGAGCAAAATGGAAAGGATACGCATTCATGCTTGATCGACCGATCATCCTGGCAACGAGGAACGGCGGAAAAATCAAAGAGTTCGAGGCCCTTTTCGCGGATTTCGATGTGCGGTTTCAAAGCCTCAACGACTTCGGTCCGATCCCGGAGGTGCTGGAGGACGGAACCACCTTTGAGGAAAATGCCTACAAAAAGGCCTCCCAGACGGCCCGCATGCTGGGATTCCCCGCCCTTGCGGACGACTCCGGCCTGGTGGTGGAGGCCTTGGGGGGTGACCCGGGGGTCCGATCCGCCCGGTACGCGGGCGACGACGCGTCGGACGAGGAGAACAACCGCAAGCTCCTGGAGGCCATGGAGGGCCGGGAGGACCGCAGGGCCGCGTTCGAATGCGCCATCAGCATCGCGGTGCCCCGGGGACCGGCGCTCACATACGAGGCGCAATGCCAGGGGGAGATTGCGAGGGCGCCTGCCGGGACGAACGGGTTCGGCTATGACCCCATCTTTTTCTATCCGCCTCTGGGAAAGACCTTTGCGGAGCTCACGGCGGAAGAAAAGAACCGGGTCAGTCACCGGGGCAAGGCCATGGCCGAGCTGAGGCGCGAGTTCGACAAGGTGCTGCTGTGGCTGGAGCAGAGAATCCGGGAGGAACCGTTCCAGCTGTAACCTTTCCGTCGGGTCCGGCTCTATATCCTCAAGATACAAGCAGGAAGCGGTTCAGGACCAGGGCATGGTTTTCCGGTGGACATGGACGAGACCAGAGGGTACAGGTTGGAAAACCATTGACAATTTTTGAAAAATACCTAGTATATACATATGAAACCTGCCGGACGGCAGAGAGATCTCAAGGAGGAAAGCATGTTTGAGGTGACCGACAAAGCGGACAGCATGATCAAGGACTTCATCAAGGACAAGGGGGACATCCCGGGCATTCGTGTCTTTCTCGCGCAGGGTGGTTGAGCGGGGCCCTCTTTGGGCATGGCTCTGGACGAGCCGAAAGATGACGACCAGGTGTTCGAGGTGAACGATCTTACGTATTTGATCAACAAGGACCTCTTCGACCAGGTGAAGCCGATCAACGTGGATTTCGTCGAAACCGCGATGGGTTCCGGCTTTTCCATTCAGTCGAATCTGAACGCAGGCTCGAGCTGC
>JAIPEI010000210.1 GCA_021737245.1 Deltaproteobacteria bacterium
GTTCTCCCCGGGCCTCCTGGATCTGCGTCAGCACGGGGAAGGCTGCCGTGAGGCGGGGGTTCAGCTCGACCGGAAATACACTGCCCCCGGCCCGGTCCACCAGGAGATCGAGGCCGAACACCCCCCGGTACCCCATGGAGGACAGCACCCGGCCCACCTCCAGGGCCTGCCTCCGCGCCTCGGCTTCCACGGCGTCCGGCCAGACCGCTTCCCCCCAGGAGTGCCCTCCGAACACCCCGTTCGAACCAACGCCCACCCAGGGAGGGTCGATGACCTGCCTCTGGAGGGGGGAGACCCTCGTCCTGCCTCCGATGATGCAACCCGTTACGCTGGAGGGCTCTCCTTCGACGAACGTCCGGACGGAAACCCGTCTCACCCGCTTTCCCATCCACGCGCCCGCGCGGATCCGCTCCCGGAGCCGAAGGTGGTCTTCCGCGTTCTCCAGGAAAAACGTCGAGCGACCGCCGCCCTGGAGCACGTCCGGCAGCTGGACCGCCAGCCGCGGCCCCATCTCCCTCGCCCAGGCCTCGTACGGCCGTTCCTGGAAGCGCTGGAGCGAGACGATGCACCCCGGGACGGCCGGAAGCTCGAGGGTCGCCGTGAGCTGCATGAAAAAGGCACGATCCGCCGCGCGAACCCGGAGGGCCGCAGGGTTGGCCAGGAGACACCAGCCCTCCTCCGCGGCCAGCCGTTCGATCCCGGAAGAGGACTGGTACAGGAGCAAATGGACGGGCGGGGGCAGGCCGGACAGGTAGCGGCGGGTGTCCGGGTGGGAGAGGAGGGCCGCGGAATCCCTGAACCCCTCGAGGGGCGTCCCCAGCTGTTCCTCGAGACAGAAGACCTCGGCGATCCGCCGGAGGGCGGGCAGGTCGCCGGTGCGGCGGATGCAGACGATCCGGTAGCCCGGGATCCGCCCCGCAGGACCCGAGCGGGGATACGCGGTCACGCCGACCCCGACCACCGTCCCTTTCAGGCCCGAAAGGCGGAGATCAATGCTCTGCCCGCTGAAGGGGCTCACGATCCCTTACCGCCGGCACCCCCTCCATTGCCCGGGAAAAAGCACGCCACGAAACGTCCCGGGCCCACCGGCTCCAGCCCCGGGACCTCCCGGCCGCACTGGGTGCGATGGGCCTTGCGGCAGCGCATGAAGAAAGGGCACCCAACGGCCTCCACCCCGGCCCTCTCCTCCTCCAGGAGGGTGTTGTAGCGCGGGATCTGCTCAGCGAGCCCGAACTTGGGCAACGCATCGATCAGGGCCCGGGTGTAGGGATGGAGCGGGTGGTGAATCACCTCCGCCGCCGTTCCCACCTCCATCAGGTGGCCACGGTAGATCACTGCGATGCGGTCGCACAGGTAGCGCGCAGCGGCCAGGCTGTGGGTGATGAACAGGATGGTGATCCCGAACCGCTTTCGCATTTCCAGGATGATGTTGAAGATCTTGGCGGAGTAAGAGGCGTCCAGCATGGATGTGGGCTCGTCCGCCACCACGAAATCGGGCTCCAGGACCATGGCCCGCGCGATGGCCACACGCTGGCGCTGCCCCCCGCTGAGCTGATGGGGATACCGGTTCACGAACGACTCTGGGGGGGACAGCCCCACGGTCTGGATCATGCTCAGGACCCGCTCCATGCGTTCCCTGCCCGCGGCGAGCCGATGAATGGTGATCGGCTCGACCACGCTCTCGTAAATGGACAGCTGTGGATTGAGGGACTGATAGGGGTCCTGAAAGATCATCTGCACCCGTCGGCGATACGCCTTCAGGCGTCTACCGCGGAGCGTGGAAAGCACTTCACCGTTCAGCAGGACCCGGCCCGATTCCGGCGATTCCAGCTTCACGATGAGGCGCCCCGCCGTGGTCTTCCCGCTCCCGCTCTCCCCCACCAGGCCGAAGATCTCTCCCTTCAGGACCTCCAGGCTGACGCACTGGAGCGCCTTGACCAGGCCCGCCGCGCGTCCTCCGAACATGGAGCCCTTGGTCCTGTAGGTCTTGGAAACTTCCTCGAGCTTCAGTATGGGTTCCGGCATGGATCCGTGTCTCCGGGGGTCCTCATGAAGAAAGACATCTGGCGCAGAGAACCCGGTGCGTGGGCGAGATCTCCAGCCAGTCCGGCCTCTCCAGGCTGCACGCCTCGGCCGCCGCGTCGCACCGGTCGCAGAACCTGCACCCGGAGGGGGGGGCCACCAGGCTGGGCGTCTCTCCGGGTATGGGAACGAGATCCCGCTTCTCTCCTGCGAGCGTCGGGTAGGAGGCCAGGAGCGCCCGCGTGTAATAGTGCCTGGGGTCCCCGAACACCTCTTCCCGGCTCCCGTACTCGACGAGCTGTCCGGCGTACATGACCCCGATGTCGTGGCTCACGTCCGCCACGATCGAGATGTCGTGGGAGATGAATATGAGGCTGATGCCCAGGTCGTCCTGGAGAGCCTTGATCTCCTCGAGGATCTGGTGCTGGACAATGACGTCCAGGGCCGTTGTGGGCTCATCCGCGATGATCAGGTCCGGGTTGCAGGCCAGGGCCATGGCGATGATGGCACGCTGCTTCATGCCGCCGCTGTACTGGTGGGGATAGTCGTGCATCCGTTCGCCGGGCAGGTTCACCATCTGGAACAGGCCTTCCACCCGGCGCAGCGCCTCCTCCTCCGGGAGATCCGGGGCGTGGGTCAGGATGGCCTCCGCGATCTGCTTCTCGACCCGCTGGACCGGGTTCAGGGCGTTCATGGCGGCCTGAAAGATCATGGCGATCTCGTTCCACCGCAACCGCTGCATCTCCTCCTCCGTTTTTTGGACGAGATCCTCTCCCTTGAACAGGATGCGCCCGCCCCGCACCTCGCCGTTCGGCGGCAGAAGCCCCATGAGGGTCATGCCCACGGTCGTCTTCCCGCACCCGGACTCTCCAACCAGACCCAGGCTGCGTCCTTTTTTCAAAGAAAACGAAATCCCGTCGACGGCGCGCATGAAGCCGCGTTTCGTGCGGTAGCCCACGCTCAAGTCCTCCACCTCGAGGAGGTCTTCCGCCTCGGAGTTCCGGTTGCCTGTACCGGCCGTCCTTGCGTTCACGCGTCTTCCTCCTTGCGCAGCCGGGGATCGAGCACCTCGTCCATGGCCCGGCCCAGCATGTAGAAGGAAAGGGTGATCAGGGAGATGCAGATCCCGGGCGGGAGCAGCCAGTACGGCGCCTTGAACATGTGGCCTGTCTTCCATACCCACTGGAGCATCATGCCCCAGCTCACCGTCCCCGGGTCCCCGAACCCCAGAAAGGCGAGCGCCGCCTCGATGGTGATGGCCGAGGTGACTCGAAAGGTCATGTAGAGAAAGGACAAGGGGAGCACGTTGGGCATGATGTGGCGGAAGATGATCCGCAGGTGGCTCGCGCCGGCGACCCGGGCGGCCTCGATAAAAGGACGCTGCTTCAGGGAGAGGGTCTGCGAGCGGATCACCCGGGAGACGCCGGGCCAGCGGAAGAGCCCGATGATCAGCACGATCGTCCAGATGTTGAGCTGCCCGAACAGGGCCGCGAGCATGAGCACGAAGAGGAGCGTCGGCATGACCATGATGATGTCGGCCAGCCGCATGAGGAGCGTGTCCACGGTCCGGCCCATGTACCCTGCGGTCATGCCGATGGCCGTGCCGAGGACCACCGTCATGAACGCCGCGGAAACGCCCACCATGAAGGCGATCCTGGCGCCGGCCAGGAGCTGGCTGAAGAGGTCCCGGCCCATGAAGTCCGTTCCCAGCCAGTGCTTCAGCGAGGGGCCTACGGAGCGCACGATCTCGGGATCCACGCCGGTCATGGGCCGGTACATGGGATCGATCCAGGGAGGAATGACGCTGGCGGCCGCCATGAGGCCGAATAGAATCAGAAGGCCGACGCCCGCCTTTCCGAGCGGGTTCTGAATGAACACGGACCAGCCTTCCAGGAAATGTGCGGCCCAGTGTGACCGCTTCATACGGCTGGTGTCGAATCGTTCTCCGTTATCCATAAGGCCCCGGCCTCCGGCTCAGTATCGGATCCGCGGATCCAGGTAGGCATACAGCACGTCCACGATCACGTTGGCCACGAGCACGACGAGGGCGATCAGCAGAAAGGCCGCCTGGGCCAGCGGGTAGTCGGCGTGGCTCACGGCGAACACGAGCTCCCGGCCGATTCCCGGCCAGGTGAAGACCGTCTCGGTCAGGGCCCCGCCGTTGATGGAGAAGGCCAGGCCCAACCCCACGCCGGTGACCACGGGGAGCGCCGCGTTCCGGGCCGCGTGGCGGTTTCGCACCTCCTTGTCCGTGAGACCCTTGGCCCGGGCTGTGAGGATATAGTCCTCCTTCAGGGTGTCGAGCATGCTGCTCCGCATCACGAGGAGGCTGGAACCGAAGTGGATGAGAAAGAGCGTGGACAGGGGAAGGACCAGGTGGTGGCCGATGTCCAGGGCCTTGGCCCACAGCCCCGCCCCCGGATCGAGCCAGACGTCCTCGGAGATCATTCCGGTGATGGGAAACCATCCCAGCTTGTAGGCGAAGACCCAGATGAGGAGCAGCGCCAGCCACGGAAGGAAGACCGTGTGGGTCACCAGGGACCCGATGGTGAGCCAGGTGTCCGTCCGCGAGCCCTTGTGCCAGGCCGCGATCTTTCCGAGGGCGATGCCCACCAGGGCCGACAGGATAATGGAGGTGGTAAACAGGAGAATCGTGTTGGGCAGCTTCTCCCAGATGATCTCCACCACGGGCTGGCCGTAGTAAAACGAGGTCCCGAACTCCCCCTGGAAGAAGTTCCTCAGGTAGATGGCGTACTGGGTCCAGAGCGGCTGGTCCAGTCCCAGGACCGCCACCAGCCGATCCGCATCCTCCGGCGTCATGGTGGGGTCCACCATGCGCTCCACCGGGTCCCCCGGGGCCAGCCGGAAGAGAAGAAACAGGGCGGTCTGAATGATGAAGAAGATGACCACCACCTGGATCAGGCGGCGGAAGATAAAGCTCCTGAGCTCCAAGGTCCCTCCGTGCACGGGACGC
This sequence comes from Deltaproteobacteria bacterium, assembly GCA_021737245.1. Classification (GTDB taxonomy): domain Bacteria; phylum Desulfobacterota; class DSM-4660; order Desulfatiglandales; family HGW-15; genus JAIPEI01. The sequence goes on from JAIPEI010000210.1 coordinate 4,997, forward strand.
GGGGAGGATTTCTACTCCCGGTTCGACGGTTCGGACGACCCCCGGCCCGCGATCCGGGCGGGAATCGCGGGCCGGGCCGGTCGGGGATGTTTTGTCATTTTGGTTTCAGGTTGCAGAACGACCAGGTGTTCCCGATCCCCTCGAGCATGGGAACCCACCCCTCGAAGTCGTCCGTCCGCACCGCCTCGATCAGGTGCGGGTTGTAGAGGGGGAGGTAGGGGATATCATGCATGAGGATCCGCTGCATCTCGTAGATCAGATTCCGGCGTTCGTCCGGGTCCATGGTCCGGGCGCTCTTGTCGGCCAGATCGTCATACCGGGGGTTGTGGTAGCCGCTCATGTTCCATCCCCTCGGCTTGTCGTTTTCAGAGTGAAAAAAACTTTTCAAGTAGTTTGGATCCAGGTTGAGACTGCCATAGCCCAGAACGAACATATCGAAATCGTGCCGGCCCTTGACCTGGTCCAGGAGGGAGCCGAACGCCATGGGCTTGGCCGACGCCGGCAGGCCCGCAGCCCGCAGCCACTCCTGGATCATGACCCCGGCCATGGCCCGGGCCGGATCGTAGTCCGCCGGGGGCGTCAGGATGGTGAAGTCCGCCATGGGGGTCCCGTCCGGCAGCCGGATTCCTTTACCGTCCTGGACCTCGCCCTTATCGTTCACCGGAGGCTTTGCCCAGGTGAACCCCGCCTCCTCCAGGATCTCGTAAGCCTTCTGGATGCGCTCGCCGCGGAGGAGGACCTTGTCCGCGTACTCCGGCACGTCCGGGCAGTGCCAGAAGGTGTTTCCAGGGGGTACGATGGAGGTCATCATGGTCCCGTAGCCCTGCAGGACCCGAAGCATGATGAAGTTCCGATCGATCAGAAAGGCGATGGCCCGGCGAAGGGCCACGTTGTCGAAAGGCGGCCTGCGAAGGTTGAACCCCAGGTAGTAGAGCGCGCTCCGTTCGTTGGTGAAGAGCTTGATCTCCTCGTCGGCCTCCAGCTCCTCGATGTAGCCGGGCTGGATCCGCCACCAGAACATGTCGACGTCCCCCTTCTTGAGGGCCAGGATGGCCGCATCCGAGGTCCCGAACACCTTGAAGATGATCCCGTCGATGTACGGACCGAGCTTCCTGCCGGCGATCTCGAGCCCCTTGCCGAAGAAGTGCTCGTTTGTCTTCATGAAGACATAGGCGCCCTTCTTCCACTCCTCGAGCACGAAGGGACCCGTCCCGACGGGGCGGTCGATCTGGTGGTTCCGCAGGGCGGCCAAAGGCTTTTCGGTCTTCAACGCCTCCTCCACGATGGGGAGCCACTGCTTCTTCTGAACGATCGGGGTGGTCAGGGTCCGCTCCCGGAAGATGGCCATGGGCTCCTCCAGGTGGAAACGGACCGTGCGGTCGTCCACCACCTCCACTTCCTTGACGAACTTCCACTTGTAGTAGCTGCGGTCCTTGAAGTCCTTGATGACCTTGACGGTGAAGGCCACGTCCTCGGCCGTGAAGGGGGTTCCGTCCGACCATTTGGCGTCGCGCAGCCTGACCGTGTAGGTAAGCGACTCCTCGTCGAACACCGGCATGCTTTCGGCCAGCCAGGGGGTGAGCTCCATGTTCTC
>JAIPEI010000211.1 GCA_021737245.1 Deltaproteobacteria bacterium
CCTCCGGGTGCGAGACGACTACCTGGCGATCGTCACCCTCGGGTTCGGCCAGATCGTCTACATCGTTGCGAACAACTGGATGGGCCTCACTCGGGGTCCCCGCGGCATCCCGGGAATCCCGGCGCCGCAGCTCGGTTTCGGCGAGTGGCAGTACGTCATCGACAGCTACCCGGCCTACTACTACCTGATCCTCGTTTTCGTCCTGATCACCATCTACGCGTGCGTGCGCATCATCGACTCGCGGGTCGGCCTCGCCTGGCTCGCCATTCGAGAGGACGAGGACGTGGCCGCGGTGATGGGCGTCCACCTGGCCTACTACAAGACCCTGGCCTTCGGGTTCTCCGCGGCCCTGGGGGCTCTGGCCGGGAGCTTCTTCGCGGTGTTCCAGAGCTTCGTGAGCCCCAACAGCTTCACCATCCTCGAGTCCGTGATCATCATCACCATCCCGATCCTCGGAGGGCTGGGGAGCATCCCCGGGACGGTGATCGGCGCCATCGTCATGATCGGGGCCCCCGAGCTGTTCCGAGCGGCCAGCGAGTACCGCATGGTGATCATGGGCGCCTTCATGGTGGTCATGATGATCGTCCGGCCGGAGGGCCTGTTCGGCAAGAAACTCTACCAGCAGGCGTACAAGGTGTAGGCATGCCCATGTTATCCGTTCTGGGACTGGTCAAGCGATTCGAGGGACTGACGGCCCTGAACCGGTTCGACCTCGATGTGGAAGAGGGCGAGATCGTGGGCATCATCGGTCCGAACGGCTCCGGCAAGACGACCTTCTTCAACGTCCTGTCCGGCATGCACCCGGCCGACGCCGGAGAGGTGTACTTCGACGGTCGCCCGGAAAACCTCCTGAACAGGAAGGCCCACCAGATCATCGGTCTCGGGATCTCCCGGACGTTTCAGAACCAGCGGCCGTTCAACAACCTGTCGGTCCTCGAGAACCTGCTGGTCGGCGGTCACTGCCGGACCCGAGCGGGCCTCTTCTCCGCCCTCCTTCGACTGCCGGGCGCCCGGAGAGAAAGGGAGCGGCTGAAGGAGCGGGCGCGCGACGTCATGTCGCTCTTCGGCAACCGGCTGCGAAGCGTCGAGACCAACCCCGCCTGGACCCTTTCCTACGCCAATCGCCGGCGGCTCGAGATCGCCCGGGCGCTGATGTCCGACGGCAAGCTGCTCCTCATCGACGAGCCCACGGCCGGGATGAACCCGACCGAGTCCCTCCAGCTCGCCGAGACCATCCGGACCATCAACCGGCGGGGTACGGCGGTCCTGGTGATCGAGCACGACATGAACTTCATACGAAGGATCTGCCCCCGGGTGGTCGCCCTGGACTACGGGGAGAAGATCGTGGAAGGGACCTACTCCGAGGTCCGGAACCATCCCAAGGTCGTCGAGGCCTACCTCGGCCGGGACTAGGCGCATGCCATGCTGAAGCTCACCCAAGTCACCACCCACTACGGCCCGATTCGGGCACTGGACAACGTCACCGTCCAGGTGGGCCCGAAGGAGATCGTGTCGCTTCTGGGGGGAAACGCGTCCGGCAAGTCCACGACCATGAAGACCATCCTGGGGATCGTCAAGCCGACCACAGGCCGGGTGGAGTTCAACGGGGAGCGGATCGACGGGCTCACCACCCACGAGATCGTGCACAGGGGCATCTCGCCGGTGCCCGAGTCGAGGCGGGTGTTCGCCCGCCTCACGGTGATGGAAAACCTGGAGATGGGGGCCTTCATTCACCGGAAGAACCGGGCGTACGACTTCCACGAGGAGCTGGACCGCGTCTTCGCCCTGTTTCCGAGGCTGGAGGAGCGGCTGTACCAGGACGCGGGAACCCTGAGCGGCGGGGAGCAGCAGATGCTCGCCATCGGCCGTGCCCTGATGGCCAAACCCAGGATGATCATCATGGACGAGCCGTCCATGGGGCTCTCTCCCAAGCTGGTGGATGAGGTGTTCGACATCATCGAGAAGGTGAGCGAGGTGGGAATCCCGATCTTCGTGGTGGAGCAGAACCTGAGGAAGGCCCTTTCCATCGCGGACCGGGGCTACATCCTGAACGGCGGGCGGATCGTGCTGGAGGATTCGGCCGAGAACCTGCTGCAGAACGAGAACGTCATCAAGGCGTATCTCGGAGAGGAGTGAGGTGCAACCGTTTGTCGCGTCAACCCCAAAAGGAGGAGGGATCATGAAGAAATCGCTATGCTTGACAATGGTACTGGCTATCGCTCTGGTCGCGGGGCTTCCCGGGCCGGCCGCAGCCGACGATACCCTCGGCCTGGGCCTTTGCGCTCCCATGAGCGGAGGGGCCGCATCCTGGGGGGAGAAGTCGGAGGTGGGGGCGAGGTTCGCCATCGAACGGATCAACCAGCGCGGCGGCGTCGTGCCCAAGGGCAAGACCAAGGCCATGATGCTCGAGCTGGTCGAGCTGGCGGACGACAAGAACGATCCCCGGGAAGGGGCTTCCATCGCCCAGCGCTTCATCGACAATGAAAAGATCCTCGCCATGATCGGCCCCCTGACGAGCACCGTGGCCCTGGCCCAGGCGCCCATCATGAACAAGCACGGACTGGTCCAGTTCGCCATCGGGGCGACTGCGCCTTCTTACACCGAGGCGGGGCCTTACTCCTTCAGGCTGGTGCCGACCGACGCGTTCCAGGGGCGGTACATCGCCAAGTGGGCAAACGACCAGGGGAAGTGGAAGAATTATGCGGTGATATACGTCAACGACGACTACGGCAAGGGCCTGGCGGACGTCTTCCGGAAAGGCCTGGAGGAGGTCGGCGTGGACGAGAAGAACATCGTGGCCGTGGAGGCCTTCCTCCCGAACGACACCGAGTTCTCGGCCCAGCTGGCCAAGATCAAGGGCAAGGACCCCGACGTGCTGTTCATCGCCGGCCACTACAAGGAGGGCGCCCTGATCGCGCGCCAGGCCCGGGAGCTTCAGCTGGACGCCCAGATCCTGGGAACCGACGGCATCGGCCATCCGGAGTACATCAAGGTCGCAGGCAAGGCGGCGGAGGGGACCATCTACACCGGGTACTTCTCCCTCGAGGACGAACGAGCCTACATCCAGCAGTGGGTGGCGGACTTCAAGAAGAAGTTCGGCCGTGACCCGGGCCTGGTCGAGGCCATTGCGAACGACTGCGTGGAGATGGCGGCCAAGGCCATCGAGGTGGGCGGAGACACCCGCCGGGACCTGGCCATGGGCCTGTCGGCCATCGGCCCCTACTATCCTCCGATGATGGGGGCCCTGGGGGAGAATCAGTTCGACGTGAACGGCGACATGGTACGGGACATGCTCATGTACGTGGTCAAGGACGGCAAGGCCGTCTTCTACGAGTAGTCGGATCGGAGGATGGCCCGGGGGCCTCAACCGGCACCCCCGGGCCGCTCCTCTAGGATCGAATCCGCTCCGGTGAATGGAGACAGACGCATGAACGATGTGGTGGAACGATGGGAAATAACCCCGGGTTTCAGCATTTCCCGGGTGCTGACCGGGCTCTGGCAGATTGCCGACATGGAGCGCGACGACCGGAAGCTGGACCTGGAGCAGGCTGCAGAGGCCATGAGGCCTTATATAGAGGCGGGGTTCACGACGTTCGACATGGCCGACCACTACGGATCGTCCGAGATCATCGCAGGCCTCTACGGGGAAGCCTACGGGCACGACTCGGCGGAGCTCTTCACCAAGTGGGTCCCGGTCCCGGGACCGGTCAGCCGCGAGGACGTCCGGGCCGCCGTGCAGCGGGCCATGGACCGCCTGCGAACGGACCGGTTGGACCTGCTCCAGTATCACGCGTGGAACTACGCGGATCCAAGCTACCTGGACACCCTGTTCCATCTGGAGGAGCTGAAGTCCGAGGGGCTGATCCGGCACCTGGGCCTGACCAACGTGGACACGGTGCACCTGGGGATGATCCTGAAGAGCGGCGTCGAGATCGTGTCCAACCAGGTCTGCTTTTCGCTGCTGGACCAGCGCGCCCGGACCAACGGCATGCTCGATCTCTGTAAGGAGCAGGGCGTCACGGTCCTGGCATTCGGCACCATTGCGGGCGGGTTCCTCACCGAGCGCTGGTACCGGCAGCCCGAGCCGGACTGGGATCGCCTCGAGACCTGGTCGCAGATGAAGTACGGGCGCTTCATCCGCGAGGCAGGCGGGTGGGAAAAGCTGCAGGACCTCCTGGAGGTGGTGCACCGGGTCGCGGAGCGGCACGGCGTGTCCATGGCCAACGTGGCCTGCCGGTACATTCTCGACCAGCCCGCGGTCGGGGGCGTCATCGTGGGGGCCCGCCTGGGCGAGAGCGAGCATCGCGAGGACAACCTGCGGCTGTTCCGGTTCTCCCTCTCCGAGTCGGACCACGCGGAGATCCGCGAAGCAGTGGAGGCGCTGGACCGGATCCCCGGCGACTGCGGGGACGAGTATCGACGTCCGCCCTACCTCACGGCGGCGGGGGACCTGAGCGATCACCTGGACACGCTGCCTCCGCCGTATGAGACCCGCACCGGGGAGGACGGCCGAACGCGCGTGTTCAGCGGAACGGTCTGGGAGGACGTGGCCGGGTACTGCCGGGCCGTGCGCCGGGGAGACCGCGTGCTGGTCTCCGGCACCACGGCGACCCACCGGGACCGCGTCATCGGCGGCCGGGACCCCGCCGCGCAGGCGCACTTCATCATCGACAAGATCGAGGGAGCGCTCCAGTGCTTCGGCGCCAAGCTCGAGGACGTCGTGAGGACACGCATCTATCTCAAGAGCATGGACGACTGGAAAGCGGTCGCCGAAGCACACGGCCTGCGGTTCAAGACCATTCAGCCGGCCAACACGCTGGTCTGCGCGGACATCATCGGGTCGGACTACCTGGTGGAGATCGAAGCGGAGGCCATGGTCGACTGAGGGGATGATGAAGCACTGCCTTCTGGTCCAGAAACCGCATGGACTGCACCAACTGCGTCAGGATCTGCATGTTCAACAAACCGAAAGGACTCCTTCACGACGCGGTCCGCTCCACCATCAAACGGACCTCGGCCCTCAATCGGCTCTTTCTCATGGGGGACCGGTGGTTCGGCTACGACCGTCGCAAATCTGCAGATGACTTCTGGACAACGTCCTGAAACGCACTGCTGGAGCTGGCATTCCAATCGGTTTCCGCGACGGTCCCGACCCAACCGGGTGCGCAGGCTCATCCAACCCTCCTTCCCGGGCACAAGGCACCCCCAGTGGGAGCTTGCGTTCTCCTGCCTGAAAGCTCTGTTTCAGGGATATCCTATATCGACGTCTTGAGGGCACGTACCATTCGTGGTGACATCGGAGGAACGCAAAGGAATCATGAAGCGACCATCCGTGTTGACTTTCGGGAGACACCCATTTATCATGACGTTCAGGTGATGATTCCAATTCATCAATCCCTCCTCCCGGCTGGAGGAAGCATGAACACCACCCGCCTCAAATTCCTCTTACGCTGCCTCCCCGATGCCCGGGGAGGCGAACCAAGTCGTATCAGATGCTTGTAAAGGCCAAACCCATCGTGAGGTGGGGACGGAAAGCCACGGGTCTCAGCACTTTCATTTGACTGTAGCGCCTGGGTGTTTTCTGATACTCCCTGGGATTTGGGTTTCCAGACAGCCGAGCTGCCGATTGTGACGTCGTCAAGATCACAAAAAGCGGAGTTCGGCTTTTTGTTTGGAATCACGACCCATTTCAGTCGAACGACCAGGACCGCCCCTTTCCTGTCGCTCAGCACGGACAGAGACGGACGAACCGACCGAGTAAGCGACGCTGAGAGATCCATGGATACGATCCGTTTGATCGTAAGGAGGAGATTATGCGAAGAGAAATCATGAATTACGAGGTGATCCTGAAAATCACAAGAGCGGTCGCCATGTCCAGGGATCCCGAAGAAGTCACCCTGATCATCGTGGAAGCCGTAAAGACTGCCTTGGAGGCCAAGGGATGCGCCCTCCTGCTCTTCAATCGCAAAACCAATGAACTCGAACTTGCGGCATCACACGGCTTGAGCGACGAATACCTGAGCAAGGGGCCTCTCAGCGCCATCCATTCCATTGCGGATTCTTTGAAGGACGGTCCCGTGGCGATTTCCGATGTCACGGACGATCCTCGAATTCAGTATCCGGAGGCGGCCGGGAAGGAGGGAATTTCCTCGATCCTTTCGGTGCCGATCTTCGTGCAGGAAAAGCCCCTAGGGGCGTTGAGGGTCTACTCGGCCGAACCCTGGGACGTGTCTCTGGAGGAGGTGAATTTTGTCCAAGCCATCGCCCAAATCGCCGGAATGGCCCTGGAGATGGCCCGACTCTACAAGGGGCTCAAGGACAGCATCGAGCTGCTCAAGGCGAGAAGAGACCCGAAAACATTGAAAAGCAGGAAATGGACGCCCTATGAAGGGGTCCCGACCAGTGCAGGAAGGGTCGGCCCCATCTCCCAGGACAGGTCTTGATTCTCATTCAGCGGCCGCCGCCGTGCATTTGGAG
>JAIPEI010000212.1 GCA_021737245.1 Deltaproteobacteria bacterium
ATATCTTCTCTCAACCTCAGCATGTGCTGAACCATGGGATCCGACTTCGGAATGAACTCCGTCACGCCGGTGGGCGCCAGGCCGGACAGCCAGGGCAGCAAATCAGAAAGAGGGATATTTCGGCCGATGGCCAGGTGGTGGGTGAAGGCCAGGGACAGGCAGGCATCGGCCGACGCCCTTGCCTGCAGTCCTTTTCTCTCCCTTTCCGCCCAGCCCTGGTTCGGGGAAGGGTTTGCAGCGTCGAAGAACAGGGGAAGAAAATGCATGCTCTCTTCGCTCGCCCTGGCAAACGCGCACTCGAGGACCCGATGATCCAGGTCAAAGCCCACGACCGACCGGCTTCCGGCTTTCAGTGCCGTGGCCGAGAAGTCACCGATGTTGCACCCCAAGTCCCAGCACATCCCGGGCTTGACCGACTGAACGAACTCGTAGACGAAGCGATGTTTTTTTTTGAGCTCACCGGATGAGTAGCTGTGAGTACGAGAGTAATCGCTCCAAGTGGTTTTGTCTGTATCATGTGGATGGAGGCCGTCGATCCATTTCTTCAAGCTTTTAAGAAGATTTATTAACGTCTTCAAGGGAAGCTCGGCTCCATTATAAACTTTTTGATTTTCCTCTATGATCTCCTTGGATACGCTTTTCTGTAATGAAACAGGAGCAACAATATGCTTCAAAACCTTTATGGATAACTTCTTTCTTATGGGAATCAAGTTGCGCATGTCATTTGATCTAATCCCCTCTTGCGTCCCCCTGTACCAATGATTGTGCGGGATACCCAACATTGATCTCAATAGCAGAGGATTCAGAAACTGCTCGCAAAACTGTCGATGTCCGAGCCAGAACTCCCCTTCCTGGTATCGTTTGAAAGAGAGCCTGTCGATGAAAACCGGTCTTGGACCGATAAATTGTATGTTGTATGCCGAGGCATCGGAAAGACTGACCCCATAATCCAAGGCCCTCAAATGAATATCCAGGTGAAGCAGTGCAGCTGATTTCAGGGCGGGAAAGGACCACTCATAGGGATAGGAGATGAACGGGATCGGCGGGTGCTCAACAACAAACACCGCCCCCTTTGATTCTTCTCCCAGCACGTGGCCATCGACTTTTCTCGATTCGACAACAAGACCCTCCTTTTCCAGGGCCTCGATCAGGCCTGTGGCGGCTGCGAACTCAAAGTCCGCAGCAGCGCACGGCATGATGGTCCGAAACACCCTTCCGTCCTTGACATAGACCCTTCCCCTGGGATCGCGGAAGGAACCCGAATCCAGGTTCCCGTTCCCCTCCCCTGCGCTCATCGCACCATCCACCGCTCAACGCTTCTCTTTTCCGGAAAAACGGCTTTGAAAGAACTCCTTGATTCTCGACCAGTAGAGCTTCCCGATGACAGCGACTCCGGCCACACCCCCCAGCAGTATCTGCAGCAACATGCTTCCGCTGCCTGGATCCAGGTAGGCATACGCGTTTCGGACAAAGAGAAAAGAACCCGTGAATACGGACGCACACAGACGGATCTTGACGTTTGATTCCATGATGGCCTTTCTCCGCAGCCTGTTTCGTTGAACCCATATTGGTGTGCGCACCCGGACATCACGCCAGGCACGCCTCCAGGCCCGCCATGTTCCGGTCCCAGTCGTGGCGGGCGCAGACGAACGCCCGGGCCCGCCGCCCCAGGTCCTCTCCGGCGGTTCGGTCCTCGAGCAGGGAAAGCACGGCCTCCTGAAACCCTGCGGCGGTGTCCCGGACGAGCAGATGTTCGCCGGGGACTGCACGGATCCCCTGGTTGGCCCGGGACGTGGCCACCACGGGGCGGGCCATGGACATGGCCTCCAGGACCTTGTTCTGCACGCCGCGGGCGAGGCGGAGGGGGATCACGCAGACGTCGGCCTGCGCATAAAAGGGCCTCACGTCCTGCACGAACCCGGTGACGTGGATGCCGGGACGCGCGCCGAGCGCCCGGACCTTGGGCCCGGGGCGGCTCCCCACAATGTAGAGTACGGCCTCCGGGCAGCGGGATCGGATCGCCGGGAGCATTTCGTCTGCAAACCAGGCGACCCCGTCCACGTTGGCGTGGTAGTCCATGGCGCCGGTGAAGAGGAGCGCGGGCCTGTGGAGCTTCGGCTCGGGCGGCTCCGCGGGTTTTGCCGACCCGACGTGCCCGCTGAAGTCGGGGGAAAAGAATGCGTGATCCACACCGTTGGAGACGGCGTGTACGTTCCTCGCGCCGGGAAAGAGCTCAGCAAACAGATCCGCCTCGGGTCTTGACACGAACAGGGAGTGGTCGAACGCCTGATTCACCCGCATTTCGTACCTCAGAAGACGCCGGCTTTCGATCCCGAACAGCAGGCTCCCGGGGAAGGAGCTTTCACGGGCGTACTGCCTCCACTTGTCGGAGTCCACGTCACAGAAATCCATCACCCTGCGAGGCGGCGTCCCGGCAATCGACCGGCGGCCGCCGTTCCACGCAGGTGCGCGAAAGAGGTACTCGGCCATGGGGGTGGAAAAGCAGACTGCGGCGTCATAGGTCTCCGATGAAATCCACCGGTTCAGGGTCCTTTGAAGGGCCGGGGAGTAGAAGTACCCTGTTGAGGCGGCCCCCCCGGAGAGAAGAGACACCAGGCCGGCGATCCTCGACCGGGTCCTCCCCAGGGGCACGGCCAGCACCCGTTGACAGAGCGTCTCGAGGTCCTTCCTGTACTTCATGTCGGCCGGATCGTCGACCAAACAGGCCAGGTGTACCTCGTGCGCTTTCGTGAGAGATCGAATCTCGTGGAAAGAACGGATCTTGTCCCCCTTGTTCGGTGGATAGGGAATGCGATGGGCCAGGTAGAGGATCTTCATTCAGGTGCAGATCAGGCGCCGTATCCCGCCCGGCGAGCGTTTCTCGACGCGGAGGTAGACGAGGAGGCCCATGAAGACGCCGAGGAGGTTCACCACGCCGTCCACAAGCGAGGGGTACCGGCCTGGAATCCACACCTGGACGAGCTCCATGACCAGGCCGAACCCGGCGCCTGCGAGAACAGCCGGGGCGATTCGCCCGATCCCCCGGCGGCCTTGCAGGGTCATGACCTGCATCCAGAGGATGGCCAGGAGCGCATACGCCGGAACGTGCAGGAGGTTCTGGGCCTTCGGCTTGACGGCCGCCAGGACGGAGAAATGCTTTGCGTTCCCGTCCATGGGGACCAGCGAAAGGAAGGCGAGGAGGACCATGTACAGTCCAATGAGCGTGATCTTCTTCCTGCCCGGTCTGCACGATTCCACGCGGCGTGTCTCAGGGGATGTTCTTCACGATGGGAGGACCCAGGACCTTGGTGGCCCAGAGCGGCAGCTTCTTCCAGAGCTCGATCTTCCTGCGGTACCTGGGATTGGCCGGGCTCAGGTCGGGGATCTCTTCGATGCGGCACAGATCGTACTGGTAGCAGAGCGGCCGCGGCTCGAAGCCCCAGTGGCGCTTGAAGTGGTACGGGCCGGTGTCCTTCTTGCTTCTGCCGAAGTCGAAGACCCGAAAGCCTTTGGAGGCGGCGTCGCTCATGAGGGCCCAGTAGAGAAAATCGTTGGCCGCCCACTGCCTGGCCTCGGGAAAGGCCCCCGAGTAGTAGGGGATCACCTGGTCCCGGAAGTACAGGCTGAGCACACCCGAGAGGGGCCGGCCGTCCTTTTCGATGACCAGGACAGAGCTGGCCTCCTCGAACTCCTCCAGGATGGTGCGCAGGTAGCGCTTCGGGAACACCGGCGTGCCCAGGCTGCGGAAGTTGAACGCGAATAGATCGTAGAAGGTGTCCAGGAGCTCCATGTGCCCGAACCTCGCATCCAGCCCCTTGCTCATCCCCCGCCGCACCATGCGCCGGGTCTTGCGGGGGATGGCCTTCAGGTTCTCGTCGTGGTCCGCCGAGATCCCGCGCTTGAAGCCGTAGTAGAGGTCCTTGACGGGCAGGCCGTTCAAGCGCCCCCGCTCGTTCCGGATCTCCAGGTAGTCGAGCTTTGCATCGGCCGTGAGCCGGACCGCCTCCCGGTAAAGAGCGTCCCGGACGATCTCGTCCTCGGCAAGGATGCCGCCGTAGGTGAGAAACGGCACCGAAACCATGGAACGCCCGAAGAGCAGGCTCTTGATGGCAAACATGGGAAGGAGGCCCCGGATCGAGCCGGGGGCGTCGCCCTCCTCGGAGACGAGGTAGAAGGCCCGGTGTCCGAACGACTTCTCGAAGATCCGCTTCCACCCGATAAGGTGCGCAAAGGTGCCCTCGGGGTGATCGCAAACGTAGTCGTCCCAGGAGCGGGCGTCGCTCTCCCGGTAGGCTCGGATGTTCATGGTCGCGTCCCGCTCGGGGGTGACAACGACCCCGTCGAATCGATGGGAACGGGAGGAGGGATCCGGTAGGCGGAGGGGGAGTTGAACCGCCCGACATTCCCCGTGTCGTGGGGAAGCTCTTCCGCTGAGCTATCCGCCTGCATAAGAAAACAGGGAGCCGCTGTCGATGGGCTTGCCGTTCTCATTCTCAATGGATCCGTGCGTTGCCGGCGTTGATGTAGTCGCTGCATGAAAGAAAGCTCAAGTGAGAGAATGAGGTGATCAGCCCCGCTATCCTGGAGCGCGTCTTGCCGAGGTTGGAGTAGTGCCGGAACCTTCGGGTCGGCGAAGCCTGTTTCACGCGAGGCTGATCCGGATCGATCTCCCATGGATGAAGGTACATGACATAGGCGTTCTCGCTCCTCAGGATGAACCGGACGCCCGAACGAAACAGCCTCTCCGGGATGAGCCGGAAGTAGGCGCCGCCTCCCCAGGGGACTGTACTCCGCCCCAGGTGCACGTTGCTGATCGGAAGCTCGTAGAGGCCCTCGACGGGCTCCATCAGGTCCCCGCGACCGTTGGACCTCTTGCGGTGACCGAGGCGCCCGTAGCGGCCGTGCAGGTTGAAGGAGTTGTAGCTCGAGTCGTACCGGTAGCCGGCATCCCGGACTCGCTCGAGGATCCGCTCGCTGATGGAAAAGCTGGGAGCCCGGAAGCCGGAGATCGGGGTCCCGGAGATGTCTTCCAGGGTCTTCTTGCTGCGAGTGAGCTCGTCCCAGAGGCCCTCCGGCGACTGCAGGCTGCAGAGCTCGTGGGTGCACCCATGAGACCCGACCTCGTGCCCCCGAGCGCAGATCTCGCGCACCAGCCCCGGAAGCCGCTCCGCGATCCAGGAAAGGACGAAGAAGGTGGCCTTGGGGGTTCCCGGGACCGGCGTGGGACCGGAGGGAGCCACCTCTACGGAGTCCAGCAGGTCGAGCAGACCATGGGTGTTTCTTTCCACACGGAGCTCGCAGGAAGACCAGGCGGTGTAAGGGATGCACGATTTGAAGTTCTCCACCTGGAACCAGTCCTCCACGTCGATGGTGAGAAGGATCGAGGGCCGCTTCGGGGGAGCCGAGGTCGTGTCTCTTCGGGCATCCATGGGTCGGCCTTGTTTTTCCGCGTAAAAGAATCGATGGATGCTGGAGCGAACGGTCTTCACAAGCTCAGGTTGGAACGCGGACTTCGGGCAGGCTCCGCCCCCTTGGGTTTCAGTGTGGAACCCATTTTATCTTTTCATATTACTCAGCTTTATCTGCCTGATCGCCGTTTGTCTTTCTCAATGCAAAGGCTGCTTGAGCTTGGGCATCAACATCAGCAAGAACGATACCATGCGTCCAAACGCCGTCTTTCGACCGACTTTGGACACGAATCGACCGCTTTGATCAGGAGGGAACGGAATGCTTGCCGACCCCCATAATCAGATTGGCAGGTCGTTACATCATCAGAAGCAATTCCATCCTAATAATTGGTATCGAATTACACGCTACCAGGAGCCGTTATCTCTCCAATTTCCTTTGATGCGACCGGCCGATAGGGAAAAAATCAAGGCATGAACCGTGGAATCCACCAGGCTCCCTTCAGGCAGGGTCTGTTGTGCAAGGCGAACCCGGGTATCGGAGACTCAGCGCTCGAGCTTTGCCAGGCCAAGAAACGAGAGGAAGAGGAGGGCGAAAGCAATCCCGAACACAACCAGCCCGGATGCTTCGTGCAGAAACCCTTCCGCCAACTGCGGGCCGATCCAGTGCGCTGTTGCGGCTGTAAGGGTCAAGCGGAAGATGTTCACGGCAATGGCGATGGGAAATGCGAGCAGAAACAGGACGATCTTGGAAACCCTGGACAGGGGCACGATGTAGGCGAGAGCTCCGCTCAGGGCGAGAAGAGAGGTCAGGGATCGAAGACCGGAGCACGCGTCGACGACCTCGAGGCTCGTTTCCGCCATGTGCAGGACATTGCCTTCACGGAATATGGGAATCGAGAGGAGGCGGATGGCGTGCGCCGCGAGATCGGAGGCGAAGAGCTGCATGGGGAAGGCGATTTTGTTCCAGAGAATGGATGGGATGGGGATCATGAGGAGGAGGTAGGCGATGGGAATCAGGGCCTTTCGGGCAGTCTCCGAGCCGAAGAGATACAGGGTGAGGCCCAGGAA
>JAIPEI010000213.1 GCA_021737245.1 Deltaproteobacteria bacterium
ATGTAGGAGTGCCCCTCGCAAACGGCTCGAAGACAGTCGGTGAGCCGGTCCGCCGCCGACTCCTTCACCATGTAGCCCGAGGCGCCGGCAGCGAACGCCTTCTTCAGGACCTCCACCTTGGCATGCATGGTCACCACCGCCACGCCGATGTCCGGACGGCGGGCCCGAATCTCCCGAAGCGCGTCGATCCCGTTGCCGTCGGGGAGGGACAGGTCCATCAGGATGACGTGGGGATCGAGCCCGGCGGCGAGCTCCACCGCCGGACCGCACTCCCCGGCTTCCCCCACGACCTCGAACTCGTCGAGGGGTGCGATCAAGGCCTTGATGCCCTCGCGAAACAGGGGATGGTCGTCCACCACGAGCACCCTTTTCTTTTCACGGCTCATCTCCTCGCGCCTCCTTCTGTGGAATCTCCACGATGATGCAGGTGCCTTCACCGGGGCGGGATGTCAGCTGAAAGTCGCCTCCGGCAAGACCGGTCCGCTCCTGCATGCTCCAGACTCCCATGTGCCCCCCGTCCCGGGAGACCCCCGGGGACGCCGGATCGAACCCGCGCCCGTCGTCCCTGACCCGCAGGAGCACGTGAGGAAAGGAGGCCAGCAGGCGGATCTCGACCCGCGAGGCCCCGGCGTGCTTCCGAATGTTGGCGAGGCCCTCCTGAACGATCCGGTAGAGGCTGATCTGCGCTTCCATGTCCAGCGGAATCCGATCCACGCCCGTGGCGAGAAAATCGACCCGAACGCCTGTTTGCCTCTCGAAGTCAATACAGAGCTTCCTCACGGTCTCGACAAGCCCCAGCGTCTCGAGACCCGCCGGGAGGAGCTCAGCGGAAAGCCCTCTTACCGAGTCGATGCACTGCTGCACGAGCCGGGAGAGCCTCGTCATCTCCCGGCTCAGCGAGGAGTCGGCGTTCCTGCCCCCCGCCTTGGCCACGTCGATGCCCATCTTGAGGGTGGGTAGATCCTGGGCCACGCGGTCGTGGAGGTCCCATGACAGCTTTCGCCGTTCCATCTCCCGGGCCCGAAGCAGCCGGCGGGAAAGGGAGCGGATCCGCTCCTCCGCGGTTTTTTCGGCCGTGATGTCCCTTCCCACGCCCTGGCAGCCCCCCGGCTCGCCGTTTTCTCCGGCAAACGAGCGAAACACCCAGCTCTGCCAGACCGGTGAATCGCCGGGGCTGTCGATGCGGATCACCACGGGCCCGGCCGGGCCTTTCTCCAACCTCCCGCACGCTTCCTGCACGGCACCTCGCGCGGAGGCCGGCAGCAGATCCGTGAAACGACGGCCGGTGAGATCGGCCCCCTCTTCTGAAAAGGCCTGCGCAAACGCACGGTTGACAAAGGTGAGGCGCAGGTCCGGACCGAAGCGGCAGATCATCTCAGTCTGGTCCTCCACCACGGCGCGGTATCGAGCCTCGCTGCTGCGCAGGGCCCTCTCAGCTTTGCGTCGCCGGGCTCCGGAGTAGAAAAACAGCCCGAACAGGGCGGCGAGCACGGCGAACCATATTGTCAGGGTGGCCCGGTGGACGAACGCCTGCCGATGCAGGTCGGCCTGAATCCGCTCCCGGATCCGGTTCACCAGTAGATCCGCGGCCAGCCCCAGGCCGTGCACCGCGGCTCGAAACCGCTGCTCCAGGGTGCCGGGCTCTCCCCGCTTGGCCCCGGCCCACCGCAGCCGAGCCAGAGACTCCAGCTCCTGAATGCCCTCTGCAAACTCGGCGAGACGGAGCCGAACCTCGGGATCGTCCGGCGGCTCGGCCGGCAGGCCCGCCACACCGGACACGCCCCCCATACATGCCTCGACGACGCTGCGGGCGATGGCATAGAAGTCCCAGACCATCTCCGGATCCACGGCCCGGTTGCCGTCGAGCAGCTCCTCGAACCAGAGGTTCCCTTCGGCCAGGGTGGTCCGTGCGAACATGAGGCTCTCCAGCAAGGGCACGCTGGTCCTGAAGCTCGTCCGCCACATGCGATCCCCGTACACGAGCAGGAGCAGGGAAAGGAGGGCGAACAGCAGGACGCCCAGGGCCGTGGCCTCGATCCTCAGCGGAAAAGGGAGGCGACGGCGAAGGGAAAACCCTTCGCCTGATATATTGCTTCTTTTCAAAGGGTTACACCGATAAACCGAATCGGGGTCCAAACCGCGCAGGGTTTGTCCTTCAAGACGGGCTTGTCGTCCTGTTCGTCCGCCCGGATCGATTTACTCACAACGACTTGTTTTTACTACATGTATTCCGAATTTTCGAGCTACGGCACGGCCGTTGCTCTATGGATGGCCAGGCGGAATGACCTGAACGAGACGCTTCATCACCAAGGAGGTTCCAAGATGAACAGGATACTCGTTGCAGACGGAGATCCTTCCATCCGCTTGCTGCTCGAAGAAGAGCTCTGGGGGGAGGGATACGAGGTCGTTCGAATCGAATCGGCGAAGGATATCCTGGGGCTGATCCGGGAGCACCGGCCGGACCTCATGATCGTGGATGTCGCACCCGGCCGCGTCCAACCCTTTGATATGCTCTGGAAGGTCAGACAGGCGGCTCCGGACCTGCCTGTCATCCTTTTCACGGCGTACTCGCTTCGCCGCCACACCGTGGAGGCGCTGCCCATCGACTACTACGTGATCAAGAGCTTCGACCTGAGCATGTTGAAGCTGGCCGTCAAAACCGTTCTCAGAAGCAGGGCTGCGGCCTGCTCGAGGCTGAGCGCTCCCTTTGAAAGCCCGTACCCGGCTTATCGAGCCGCGTCGAAGCAGGGCGTCGCCGATGAAGGAGACCGACATGGAATTGCGGATTGAAAAACCCACGACCTCCGATGGATCGCCGTGCAGCGCATGCCGGTCCGCTCCCGGCGCGCGCGGGCCCGTCCTCCAGGAGACCCTTGCGGAGCCTTCTCCTCCATTGAAGAGAAGCATCCTGGTTGTGGACGACCAGAAGAGCATCCGCGACATCCTGTTTCACCTCCTCACCGGCATGGGCTTTCAGGTCACAGTGGCCGGTGACGGCGCGGAAGGATGGGAACGGTTCCATTCGGGCCGGTTCGATCTCGTGCTGACGGATCTCCACATGCCGGTGATGGACGGCTGGCGTCTCGCGAGCCGGATCAAACAGGATTCTCCGGCAACCCCGATCGTCCTGCTGACGGGGGAAGGGAGAGGAAGGGTCCTCGAGAAGCTCGATCAGAGCGACATCGATGAGGCCCTGTTCAAACCCTTCACCCTGAACGACCTGGAAAAGACCGTTCTGCGGATTCTGGAAAAGGAACAAGGCCGTCACCTGTAGGTGTTGACCTGCAATGTGAGCTCCAGCGTGCGTTCGGTCTTCCCGGACGAAGGGCGGATCTTCATGCGCACCACGTTCAAGAGATTCTCCGAGTGCTCGACCCGGTAGAGGAACTGCACCAGCTCCTGGATGTCGAGCCGTTCCAACCGCATCTCGATCCCCGTGGGCTGGAGCCCCTCGACCGGCTCGCTGAACTCCAGGGGCTTCATGTACTGGATCTTGTCGCTGATGTCGATCTGCCGGCTCACCCCTTCCAGGTAGGAGAGAAGCGTAAAGCCGTCCCCCCTCCTCTGGAGCATCCGCTCCGCCTCGGACCGCATCTCCTGGAATCGCTCCCACTGATCCTGCAGAAGGCGCATCCGTTCCAGGTCTTCGGTCATGTCGACTACACGGGCCTCCAGGGTCCTCCGTTCGACCGCGGCCGGGCGGAGCACCACGGCCCAGTAGAGCAGCGCGAGCAGCAGGAACCCCCCTGCGAAAACGGCTGTCAGGTGGCGCGTTCCGAATTTCATCCCTTTCTCTCCAGCACGAAGTTGAACCGGACGCTCCGCCCGGCGCTGTCCATCTTGGCGCCCACCAGCCGAACCTGCGGGAAGAACCCGGTCCGCTCCAGCACGCCCTTGAGGTTGTCCACCGTCTGGAAGGAGGGTGCGCGGCCGTCGAGGTCCACTCGCCTGCCCTCGATGGCCAGGTTGTCCAGCTCAACCTCCCGGAACCCGGCGAGGTTGCGGGTCAGGATCAGAAGCACCTCCAGGATCGGTCCCCGCTCCCGGGCCTCCTCGAGCCATCGATACTGCCGCGTCTCCGAGGCGAGCTTCTGCTCCATCTGCTCCATCTCGCGGCCCTTCAGCACCCGTTGCGCTTCCGGGAAGGTCCCCAGGAATACCTGGCGGATCTCGCTGCTCAGCCTCTCGTGGTTCCTCTTCACCGTGGACAGGCTGTGGTAGGTGTTGAAGGTGAGAAGCGCCGCCAGGACCGCCAGGGACGCGGCCGTGTAAACGAGGGGGCGCTTCAGGTCGGCCGCCGTCCCCAGTGCAAACTCCTCGCGGCGCAGGTCGAACCCACGAACCCCCGCCACGGAGGCCCCCAGCGCGAGCCCCAGGGGGACGGCCAGCTCTCCCTGCCGTCTTGCGTCCATCGCCCCCAGGGCATGCTTCACTCGATCGAAGGGAAGCCAGAGGCGGGTCTCCAGTCCGGTGCGCTCGGCCAGGCGCCCGGCCGAATCCATTGCCGGCCCGTCCCGGCCGGTGAGCAGGATCTCGCCCGGCCGGGCCCCGGGGTTCTTCAGCCGGTGGAGCGAAAGGGTCTCGTGGATCCGTTCCACCGGATCCTCCTCCCACTGGAGGACCCGAACGAGGTCCAGCCGGTTCCGGTCGACGACCAGGATCAAACCTTCGGGACCGTCCACGTGGACCACTGCTGTAGCCCGATCACCGCTTCCTTCTCCCAGGTGGAGGTAGAGAGCGTACAGCGCGACGGCGTCCACGCTCACCCGGTCGGGCTCCACCCCGCCGCTCCGGCAGACGTCCAGATGCTCGGACAGGACCTGCTTGCGGACCCCCACCGCGGTCACGGGACGCCCCCTTTCCACGGGCAGATGGTCCACGAGCATCTCCTCGATGGGGTGCGGCGAGAAAGGCTCCATCTGGTACTTGATGATCGGCCGGAGCTTCTTCGGGTTGTCGAACTCGATGTGAATGTCGCGGATCGCGGTTCGGGAGGCGGGAATCGAGGTGACCACCATCTCCGGATCCCAGTCCCCTTCGTCGATCATCCCGGCCAGCCGGGTGGCGGTGTGGTCCGGATCCGCGACCTCCTGGACGGCCGCCCGCTCCACGACGGGGGAGCCGAAGGGGTTGGAGACCTGGACCGCTGCGATGGTCCGTTCGCCCACGTGCAGCCCGAGCGCGCTTCCGGGTGAAAACAGCTCCCTTACGAATGAAAACATGTCACTCCACCCGCCAGTAGATGATATCGAGGTTTCCGTCCTTCCGCACGGCCACGGCGCGGACCTCCGAAACGGCGTCCCTGCAGGTCGCACGGGACTCGACCGTGAAGGCGTCGCTCGTCACGGAGAGCCACGGGCTCACCCCGCTGAGCATCTCCTCGCTCACGCCGGGAACCTGCTTCAACGCCTCCGGCTCCTGGAACGGGCGGGTCCGGCGGTGAGAGGCGATGGCCTCCGCGACCCCCCGGTCCATCTCCTTGCTCAGGCTCTGGAGCAGCTCGGGCGGCGCGGTGTTGATGTTGATCCTGCCGTCCGAGTAAACGGTCAGGTAGTCCCGGACGTCCACGGTCGCTTCGCTCTCCCCTCCGGCGATTTTCGGCCGCGGCATGCCCTTGACCAGAAACAGCTCGTCAATGGTGCTCAGCGGTCCGTCGGCGCATCGGTACGGGGTGTCGAGGCCCTGGTAGTGGTAGGACTCGGCGCCGTTCATCCGCTCGATGCCGTCCCGGTCCAGCCAGTCCAGCAGCGGAACGCCGAGATCCCTTTCGAGACCGAGGTTCTCGAGCAGCCGGAGAAACAGCTCCGCGCGCTCCTCTTCGATCCCGCCTTCCTCGTTCAAGAGGGTGTTGACGTTGAACTTGCCGCTCTCGTCCGTGATCCGGCCGGAAACGGAGACCTCTTCGGTCCCGTCGAGGGGGGGAGGGTCGAACTCGGCCCAGGCCTCCTCCAGGGTGTCGATCTCCGGATCCGGGTCCGAGGCCAGCCTGCCCAGGGTGAGGTGAACCCCGGAGCCGGCCAGCAGCTCCGCTTCGAACCGGTCGCGGGAGAAGCTCGAGAGCGTCACCGCGATGTTCGATTCCTCCGAGAACCCCAGCGTGAGACCGGTGAGCGTGGCGATGATCAGAACGGCCAGGATGAACACCGTTCCCCGCTCGCCTCGACCGGCGCCTCGCGTCATCGAATCGCCCCCCCGGCCTCGGGGTGCACGCCCGTGACGAAGGTCCTGGACTCTCCCGACGGTCCGGCCAGGGTGAGGCGGATCTCCACGTACGCGGGCAGCCCCCCGCCTGCAGCCGATCCCGGCTCCCAGGAGTCGTGCGAGTCCCCCCCGGCATCCTGGAATGCGAACGCCAGCCCCTGGAGCATGCGCGTCCAGGGTTCGACATGCCCCCCCACGACAATACCCGGCCGGATCAGGCCTTCCTCCTCGCGAAGGAGCTCCAGGCGGCC
>JAIPEI010000214.1 GCA_021737245.1 Deltaproteobacteria bacterium
GGAGCCTTCCTGCGGGGTCTGTCGGACCTCCGGAAGGTGGGGCGCTACGAGATCGCCGGAAAGCTCGGGCAGGGGAGCATGGGCGCGGTTTATCTGGGCAAGGATCCCTACATCAACCGGTACGTGGGGATCAAGATTTCCCGCCCGGCCGCAGGAATCGGGGGGGAGATGGCCAACAGGTACAGGGAGCGTTTCTTCATCGAGGCCCAGTCCGCCGGCAGGCTCATGCACCCGCACATCGTGGGTATTTACGATGCCGGCATGCACGGAGACTTCTGCTACATCACAATGGAGTACATCGACGGACCCACGCTCCAGGCCTTCTGCCGCCGGGAGGGGCTGCTGCCGTTCAGCAAGGCGGCCGAGATCATCTTCGCGGCATGCAAGGCCATTGATTACGCCCACAAGAGGGGCGTGATTCATCGCGACATCAAGCCGTCCAACATCATGCTCAACAAGGCCGGGTCCGTCCGGATCACGGACTTCGGCATTGCGCAGATCAAGACGGAGCAGACCGCAGCGGAGGGGATCATCGGATCGCCGAGCTACATGTCGCCGGAGCAGGTCCGCGAGAAGCCGGTCGAGGAAAGGAGCGACATCTTCAGCCTGGGGTGCGTCCTCTACGAGCTTCTCTGCGGGGAGAAGGCCTTTTCCGGAGACAACGAGTACGCCGTCATGTACAAGATCGCCAACGAGGACCCCGAGCCGGTCCGCGGGATCCGCGCCGATGTGCCCGAGGTCCTCGCCCGGATCACCGGGAAAGCCCTGGAAAAAGACCCCAACCGGCGTTACCAGACCTGCGCCGACTTCGCCTACGATCTCAAGGTGGCGCTCAGGGGGCTCAAGGGAACGGGAAAAACGGCGAAGATCAAGGCGGAGGATGTCGTGGACTACGTCCACAGCGTTTCCTTCTTCGAGGGCTTCGAGCGCGGCCAAGTGAAGCGGATCCTCCAGGCCGGCAGCATCATCAAGTTTCCCGGGGGCCGCGTCATGGTGGCCGAGGGGGACATCGACGATTCCTTTTTCATCATTCTCAGCGGCAGGGCCGCGGTGCGGAAGAACGGGAGAACGATCGCCGTGATCGGAAGGGGCGAGTGCTTCGGGGAAATGTCTTACCTCAGCGGAGAGGCCAGGGCGGCTACGGTTGCGGCGGACACGGACTGCATCCTCATGAAAATCAGCGCCACGCTGCTGGACAAATCTCCGGAGTCCATCCAGCTCATCTTCCTTAAGAATTTCGCCATGACCCTCCTGAGGCGTCTCTCACGCAGCCTGAATCGGGTCGAGTGACCCCTTCCCGATGAACATGGATCCGCAGGCGTCCGAGCTGTTCGAACCGGACGAGAGGAATCGAGTGAACCGGACCACCCCGAACCGGGAGCGGAACGTCTTCGTCGTCAGCCTGGGCTGCGCGAAAAACCTCGTAGACAGCGAGCATATGCTGGGTCTGCTCGAGGCGGCCGGATATCGACCCGTCGACAGCCTCGACCTGGCCGGGACCGTGATCGTCAACACCTGCGGCTTCATTCAGCCCGCAGTGGAGGAAGCCATCGAGACGATCCTGGAGATGGTCGAGATGAAGGCAACAGGGCGGCTGAATCGGGTCTTCGCGGTCGGCTGCTTCGTTCAGCGGTACGGGTACAAGCTCCGGCGCGGAATCCCGGAGGTGGACGGCTGGGCCGGTACCGGGGAGATCCATCGCATCGCGGAGCTTTTGGCTGCGCCCCCGGGGGGCTTCCCTCCCTTCCTGATCGGGCGCCCCCGTTTTGCGCGCGGCTCAGGCACGCCCAGGCTGGTGAGCGGCGCCGGGTTCAGCACCTATCTGAAGATCGCCGACGGGTGCTCCCACCGATGCGCTTTCTGCATGATCCCCTCCCTCCGGGGACCGTTGAGGAGCCGGTCCGTGGGCTCCCTGGTGGAGGAGGCCGGGGTGCTGGCCGGGCAGGGGGCCGTGGAGCTGAACCTGGTGGCCCAGGACACAACGGCATATGGAGCGGACCGGCGAGGCGGTCCCCGAATCGAGGATCTTCTGGAGGCCTTGCTGGAGGTGGAGGAGCTGCAATGGATCCGCGTGCTTTACGCCCACCCTTCGGGGATCGGGGATCGTCTCCTGACCCTCATGGAGTCGGAGGAACGGATCTGCCCCTACCTGGACCTCCCGCTTCAGCACGTGAACCCGGGTGTCCTTCGAGCCATGGATCGGTCCGGAGAGGGCGGGGAGACTCCCTGGGAGCTGCTGGCCCGGATCCGTTCCCGCGCGCGCAGGATCCATGTCCGCACGACGCTCATGACGGGGTTTCCGGGTGAGACGGAGGATGCCTTCGAGGAGCTGTGCGATTTCGTGGCGGGCGCAGACCTGGACCACATGGGTGCATTCGTTTTCTCCCCGGAGGCCGGGATTCCAGCCTCACGGTTTCCCGATCCCGTGCCCCGGGAGGAGTCGGAGCGCAGGCGGGATCGCCTCATGCGGATTCAGGCCGGTGTGTCGCTCCGACGGAAGCGTGAGGTGGTGGGCCGGGTGGAACCGGTGCTTGTGGAGGGGACCTGTCCCGAGACCGAGCTGCTGCTGGTGGGACGAACGGCGGGCATGGCTCCGGAGGTGGACGGCCGGGTCCTCATCAACCGGGGATGCGCCTCGGCGGGCCGCATCGTGCCGGTTCGCATGACCGAGGCCCACCCCTACGATCTCGTGGGAGAGGTGGTGGAAAGGGACCCGGACCATTGAGGCTGTGCAGGAGACTCCACGGTGGATGCCGGACAGTTTTGTTTTGACAGACCGGGGCTTTGAACATAGATTGGATCGGTTCAAATCATTTCCCATAGTCAGGAAAGGGTTCCCGGGGCGAGCAGGGTTCCAGGGAATCGCAGGTGCCTGTCTTGAGTGTCTTGCCTGAAATCCAGAGCGAGGAAGCGGCCGCGGACCCGTTGGGATCAGGTCCCATGTCCCGCTTTGAAGCGGACCTGGCGGAGATCAACGCGGCGCTGCAGGAGCATATCGGCAGCCGGGTGCCGCTCGTCGAGGAGATCGCGAGGTACTCGGTCCTGGGTGAGGGCAAGCGGCTTCGGCCCCTGCTGTTCGTTCTTTCGGCACGCAGCTGCGGGGGAGGTGGAACGGATCTTTATCGCCTGTCCGCGATCTTCGAGACGATTCACGCTGCCAGCCTCCTCCATGACGACGTGCTCGACAATGCGGAGGTTCGTCGAAAGAAGCCTTCATCCGCAAGGGTCTGGGGAAACCAAGCCGCGGTGCTCGGCGGAGACTTCCTCTACTCCAAGTCCTTCGGCCTTGCCGTGGGGCACGGCAGCCTTCCGTTTCTCGAGATCCTCGCAGGCACCTCCACGAGGATGGCCGAAGGGCAGATGCTGGAGCTGGCCCACACGAACGACTGGTCCCTTACCCGCGAGATGTACATGGAGATCATCACGGCCAAGACGGCTGTCCTGATTTCCGCGGCATGCGCGTGCGGAGCCGTTGCAGCCGGGGCCGGCGAAAAGGAGATCGACTGCCTTGCCCGATTCGGCATGGACCTCGGGATCGCCTTTCAGATGATCGACGACCTGCTGGACTACACCGGCTCGGAGAATGTTTTTGGGAAGCCCGTGGGGAAGGATCTGAGGGAAGGCAAGATCACCCTGCCCCTGATTCAGACCCTGGCCGGCATGGAGCCTGTCGAGGCGAAGGCGCTCAGGGAACGGTTCGAGACCGGAAAGGCGCAGGATGAAGATTTCGTCCGGTTGATCCAGCGGGTGCGCGAGGCCCCGTGTCTCGATGAGATCCAGTCCGAGGCCAGGGCCTGCGTGGAACGGGCCGACCGGGCCCTGGAACCGATGCGCGACGTACAGGCCAAGCAGGACCTCCGCCGCTTGAACCGGCAGCTCCTCACCCGCAGCTTTTAGACTGCCCCCGCTTTTCTCCCCGGATCCTCTCCTTGACGTTCCACCCACGAACACGGATTCGATCGTCTAGCTGAACTGCAGGTGTTGAGGTGTTAAGGTGTTGAGGTGTTGAGGGGAAAGCCTTCTTTGCAGGTGCAATGCGGCTTCCAGCTCAGGGGGGCTGCTCGTTTACCGAACAGAGGACGACACACGAAACACGAGCCACGGGCACGGCCCTCCCCCTACTTGCCGAACGGGCAGACCGGGTAACGGCACGTCTCGCAGGTCAGACAGAGGCCGCCGTGGGACATGGCCGCCAACTCTTCCCGGGTGATCCGCTCGCCGGCCAGGACGCGCGGGAGGAGGAGATCCAGGACCGTGGCCCGGTAGAAGAGCACGCAGGCAGGCACCCCGAGGATGGGGACGTCTCCGACGCGGCCGCACAGGAACATGGCCCCGGGGAGGACCGGGGTGCCGTAGACCAGGTCCCCTCCGCCGGCGTCGGCTATGCCGAGCCGGCTCACATCGTCCGGGTCCACGCTCATGCCACCGGCCACGACGACCAGTCCGGCCCCGGCCTCCAGGTGGCCGCGGACGGCCTCTGAAATGCGACTCCGGTCGTCGGGCACGAACCGGATCTCCAGGAGACGGCACCCGAACGCCGCGGTCTTCTGCTTGAGGATGGGGGCGAACTTGTCCTCGATCCGGCCGGAATACACCTCGTTGCCCGTGATGACCAGACCGACATCGGGGCGGGCCGTCTCCAGGACCGAAAAAACGCCGCCGCACCCACGCGCGACAGCGGCTGCCCGCTCCACGTGCGTGGATTCGATGATCAGAGGAATGGCCCGGGTTGCGGCTACCGTGGCGCCTTTCTCGACCACGGTGTTGGTGTGTCTGGAGGAGCAGGTGACGTCAGGGACCAGGTTGAACTCGACCAGGGCGTCCACGTTCACCTTCAGGAGCCCCTGGTGGGCCGCCAGGAGGGCGATCTTCCCCTCCGCCGGCCGGTTGTCGAAATGGATTCCCGGGCCGGCGAGGGCTTCTGCAAGGCGCAGGGCCGCCTCGTCCTCGTGCATTTCGCCGTCTGCAAGCTCCAGGACGTAGAGGTGCTCCTTGCCGAGCCGTTTCAAATGCTCCACGTCCTCCA
The DNA here is from genome assembly GCA_021737245.1 of Deltaproteobacteria bacterium. Lineage (GTDB taxonomy): Bacteria > Desulfobacterota > DSM-4660 > Desulfatiglandales > HGW-15 > JAIPEI01. The sequence continues at coordinate 5,027 of JAIPEI010000214.1, forward strand.
GTCGAATGATCTGCCCCTTTTTGAAGGCCGGCCCCTTGAACTGTCCCGGTCGGATCTCGGTGATATCGTGGGCGAGGACCTTGCCCACGGCCTCGTCCACGGTGATCATGGCTGCGGATGATTTGTGTTTTGAAGGCATGGACCCCTCGTTTCCCGTTGTTCGGTCCGGATCGCCCGAACCCCGTTTCCGGATGCTAGACGCGCACGGCCATCAGGTCGCGCGCCAGGACCAGCTCTCCTCCGTACGCTTTTCGGCATCGCGCTGCGATGTCCACGGCCAGCACCTCGGGGTAGAAATGGACCAGCAGGAGCTTGCCGGGCTCGGCCGCCGAGGCCACCTCTCCGGCCTGCTTCGGGCTGAGGTGGTTTTCCACTCCCCGCTCCTCCGGAAAGGAGCACTCCAGTATAAGGAGATCGCACTTCTTTGCAAGATCAATCAGCTCGTCGCTGGGTCCCGTGTCGCCGGAGTAGACGACGGTTCGTCCGCCGGGGGTCTCGATTCGGTAGGCCAGGCTTTGCTCCGTGTGGGGCATCCGCCGGGCGCGGACGGTGAGGGCTCCGAGCGCCCGGGGCCCCGCTTCGGCCAGAGGCCATTCCAGCACGGACAGAATGTCGCCGGGAATGTCGATCCACCGGCCGTAGGCCTGTTTCAGCGCGTCCAGGAGAGAGGAGAGCCCCACCGGGCCTGCGATTCGAAAGGGGGTTCGCGCAGCCAGGACGGGGGGGTGCCGCGTGGCGAAGAGGAAATGGATCAGATCCGCCGTGTGGTCGGGATGGAAATGGGAGACGAGGATCTGGTCCACCGCACTGTGATGAATTCCCGCGCGGGCGAGCTGTCGGAGGGTGCCCGGTCCCAGGTCGATGAGGGTGGTCTCCCCCCGGCATCGTAGGATAAAAGCGGGGCTGGCCCGGTCCACGGAGGGTTGAGCGGTGCCCGAACCGAGAACGAGGATATGGGTTTCCAATGGATGCATGATCAGGCCTCGACAGGGTTTGAGGATGTCATGTTGTTGCGCACCGGGTACAGACGAAATCCGATTTCGAGCTCAGGGGGGTTCATTGGCGTAAAAATCTTTTGATATTGAAAGCTTATTAACGAAAGCGCCGGCATCGGCTCCCGGCCGGCTCGAGGGGCTGGACCGTGGTCCGGCCCCGGATTTTCCTGTTCATTTTTTCTTGACAGTCCACGGGATTTCGATATAAAGGGGCTTGTTCCAAATTGCACAATATAATAACCGCTTATCATATATAGGATTTCGGTGCGAGTGCGCCATCATAACGACTGATAATCTAAAGGAGGACTGTACATGTCGAAGCTTGTTCCCCCACACGGAAAAGAAGAAAGGCTGATGCCGCTCCTGCTCGAGGGCGATGCGCTCAAGGCGGAGGAGGAAAAGGCGAAGTCGCTCAAGCAGTTGACCTCTAC
>JAIPEI010000215.1 GCA_021737245.1 Deltaproteobacteria bacterium
GGGCTTTGTCTTCGGATCCGAGATCAAGGCGATCCTGGAGTTTCCGGGCGTGTCAAAGGGGACGGATCTCACCGCGATCTCAGACTACCTCTCTCTCATTTACGTTCCTTCCCCCAAGACCGTCTTCAAGGAGATCCGGAAGCTCCCCCCGGCCCACTACGCGGTCGTGGGGGCGGGGGGAACGGCCGTCCGACCTTACTGGGACCTCTCCTTTCATCCGCGCCACAGGATGAGCGAGGAAAGCATGATGGAGGAGCTCCTCGCCATTCTCGAGGAGGCCACGCGCATCCGCATGATCAGCGAGGTTCCCCTGGGCTCCTTTCTCTCGGGCGGGGTGGACCCCTCGGCGGTCGTGGCGCTGATGGCCGGGCTCTCGAAGGAGCCGATCAAGACCAGCTCGATCTCCTTCAGCGTGGCGGCGTACAATGAGATCGAGTACGCACGTCAGGTGGCCGGCCGGTTCCACACGGACCATCACGAGTTCCACGTGACCCCCGAGGCCGTTCCGGTCATCGAGAAGCTGGCCTGGCACTATGACGAGCCGTTTGCAGACTCCTCGGCCGTGCCCACCTACTACGTCTCCAAGACGGCGCGGGAGCATGTGACGGTCGCCCTCTCGGGCGACGGCGGGGACGAAAACTTCGCCGGGTACCGCCGGTACGCCTTCGATCTGAGGGAGAACGCCGTGCGGGACCTGGTGCCGGCCCTTTTCCGGCGGTCCTTTTTTGCAGGCCTCGGCCGGCTGTACCCGAAAGCGGACTACCTGCCCCAGCTCTTCCGGGGCAAGGCCTTCATTTCCAACGTGGCCCGGGACCCGGTGGGGGCCTACTTCCACTCCGTGAGCGCCGTGGACGACGACCGGAAGTCCCGCCTCCTGAACGGCGACGCCCTCAGGGCCCTGAACGGCTACCGGTCGTCCGACCTGTTCCGGGAGCTCTATGAGCGCGCGCCGGCCCGGGATCACCTCTCGAAGATCCAGTACATCGACATCAAGACCTACCTGTGCGAGGACATCCTGACCAAGGTGGACCGGGCCAGCATGGCCGTTTCCCTGGAGGTGCGCTGCCCGCTCCTGGACCACGTCTTCATGGAGTACGCGGCCCGGATTCCCGCCGGGCTGAAGCTGAACGGCGGCGAAGGAAAGCACATTTTCAAGAAGGCCCTGCAGCCCCGCCTCCCGAAGGAGATCCTGTATCGCAGGAAGCGGGGCTTTGCCGTCCCCGTCATGGAGTGGCTCCGAGGGGAGTTGAAGGAGTACGCACGGGACCTGGTCATCGACGGGCCGGCCAGCCGGCTCTACCTCGAGAAAAGCACCCTGGGAACCATGTGGAAGGAGCATCAGCGGGGCGTCAGGAACTGGTCGACGGAGATCTGGAGCATCATGATGCTGAACTTATGGCACAAACGCTTTCTAACGTGAGGTTTGTCCCATGCTGTACCACAGAAACCAAATCACGCCGTTTGTCCTGCTCTTCGAAGGCAGGGCGGGGAGCACCTTTTTGATCGAGCATCTGGACTCCCATCCTCAAATCAGGGCGCGCAAGGAGATCCTCGGTCCCCTGCGAAAGGATCCACCCCGGGCGCAACTGGAGCGGACCAGAAACGTGCTCACGAGAGGTCTTGTCAGCCGGTACAAGGCGATGGGGTTCAAGACCAAGCTGAGGATTCTCACCGATCCGGCCGGGTTCTCCAATCTGTTACACGAGCTGGATGTCAAGATCATCCACCTCAAAAGAAAAAACCGGGTAAAGGAAGCCCTTTCGGAGTTGCTGTCGAATATTTTGAAGGAAAAAATCAACGATTACAACATCTACAGTAGTGAAGAAAGACTGGACCCCATCCATGTCGATTACAGGGAGTTCAACTGGACGCTACGGCTTCGTGAAGACCTGGATTCGAAGCTGAATGATTACATATCGACAATGAAGCTTCCGGTGCTTCCGATTTTTTATGAAGACCTTCTGCTTGGATTGGACGATCAGCTCAAAAAAATATTTCAGTTTATCGATGTAAAAAATAGCAAAACAAAATCCGGAATGGTGAAACATACTAATGAAGACTTGAGAAAGGTAATAACCAACTTTGATGAAATTAAAAAGAAATACTTGAATACAGATTATGAGATGATGTTTGATGAAGTGCTTTTTAGTAATTAATAGTGAATGCGATATACAGTGAAAAAAAGTACGTGTTAACAATTGCAATATAGCAATGCTGTTTAACTCGACCTCATTTCTGTTCTTCTTTCTTCCTGTCGCTTTGTTCGGTTTCTATCGAATTGGAAAAGCGGGGAGATTGAATTTTCTTATTATATGGTTGATATTTACTTCGTTCGTATTCTACTCATGGTGGAATTTTCGATTTGTTTTTTTGTTGATAGGTTCGATATGCTTTAATTATTATACTGGAAAAACTATTACATCAATCCAAAAACATAATAAGCATTACAGAAAGTTCATATTGATTGTTGGAATCGTATTTAACCTGTCAATCATCGGGTATTTTAAGTACTTTAACTTTTTTATTGACGTTGTAGATAATGTAGTTGGAACCTCTGTGCCTACATATCAAATTATATTGCCATTGGGCATATCCTTCTTTACCTTTCAGCAGGTCGCTTTCCTGATCGATGTTTTTCATGAAAAAATAGAAAAATTGGATTTTCTGTCTTATGTGGCGTTTGTTTCCTTTTTTCCCCAACTCATTGCGGGGCCCATTGTTCACTACAGGGAGATCTCCCCTCAGCTGAACGATCCTTCGCTGAAGCGGTTCAACGGGCTTGATCTGGCCGCCGGAATCACGGTCTTCGTCATCGGTCTCTTCAAGAAGGTCGTCATCGCGGATGCCCTGGCGCTCAGGGCCGGCCCCGTGTTCGCAATGGCGGAGAACGGCGAACCGTTGGGGTTCTTTGCCGCGTGGGCCGGCGCCTTGTCCTTTTCCCTCCAGCTGTACTTCGATTTTTCCGGGTACTCGGACATGGCCATCGGGCTGGCGCGCATGTTCGGCCTGCGCCTCCCGGTGAACTTCTACTCCCCGTACAGGGCGGCGAGCATCATCGATTTCTGGAGGAGATGGCACATCACCCTTTCGAGGTTTTTGCTGGAGTATTTGTACATCCCCCTGGGTGGAAACCGGAAAGGGCGCAAAAGAACGTACGGCAACCTGATGGGGACCATGCTCCTGGGCGGTCTGTGGCATGGCGCCGGCTGGACGTTTGTTTTCTGGGGGGGGCTGCACGGATTCTATCTCATGCTCAACCACGGCTGGCGAAGGGTCTGGAAACGGAGCATCAACACCTGGTGGTCAGCAGGCGTTGCCAGATGCTTCACGCTGTTTTTCGTAACGATTGCCTGGGTCTTTTTTCGGGCGGAGAGCTTCCAGGGCGCAAGGCGGGTCCTGGAGGGCATGCTCAATCTGCCGTCGACCATGGAGGAGCGTCTCGGGGCCATGTCGGTTTTGATGAAAACGATCGGATTTCAATTTCAAGCCGCTCCCATGAGCAGGCAAAACTACACGGATATGGCCTGGCTCGTGATCTGGGTGCTGATCTTGTGGCTCGTACCCAATACCCAGCAGATCATGCAAAAACAGTATTCCGCCATAGAAACCTATCATCGGACAGATGACAATTCCTGGCAAAGATCAATCCTCACATGGAAAGCGAGCAAGGCTTGGGGTGTCATGCTCGGAGTGCTGACGGCCATATCGATTATGCACCTGTCTCAGCCTACTGAGTTCCTTTATTTCCAGTTTTGATGAATCACAGCGATACAAAAGGAGCATCCGGCAAGTTTTTTAGTTGTTATGTGTCAGTTGTTGTTCTATTTTTGGGTTCAGTATGCTTGTTTAATCTATTCGTCGATCCGTTCGGGCTTTTCGGCCTGGTAGGAATTGAAGGCTTCAATGAACAGAAGCCCGAGTTTTTCAATCACTTGAGAATGACAAAGGCCCATGCTGTTCGACTTTATGAACCGGACGGTGTGATTTGCGGGACGTCGCGGGCGGAGTACGGGTTGGATCCTGATCATCCAGCCTGGAAGCGGAATGGGTGTAATCGAGTGTACAACCTGGCGTTCAGCAGCTGCAGGATCTATGAGCTCAAGCAGTACATGCAGCATGCATATTGCCATGGGCCGTATCGTGTCGCTGTTCTCGGCCTGGATCTGTTCATGTTTGACGACAGGGTTCGCTCAGAGGCGGGATTCAGCGACGCGCGGCTGTCGCGTTTCGAAGGCGGGTTTGGGGTCACGGGTTGGATTCAGGACCTGTACGTATCCCTGATTTCCTATGATGCACTGAAAAAGTCGATCGCGACCATTCTGACGCAGGACAACCCGCTGATTGTCGCATACAACAAAAAGGGCATGCGGACGCCCGGCAGCGCCTGGGCCAGGATCGTTCAGGCGGGGGGACACCGCAACGTGGATGGAATGGGTTTCGACACCACCGGGGCGGAGCAAGACCGGGTCCCGTTTTCATTCGAGCAATCCATGCAGCTGTTCCGGGAGATCCTGGACTTTTGCCGGTCCCGCGGGATCGACCTGAGGATGTTCATTTCCCCCGTTCATGCGCGCTTTCTCGAACGGCTCCACGTGTGGGGAAGGTGGGAAACCTACGAGCAGTGGAAGCGGGCGCTGGCCCGGACCCTGGCCGAGGAGGCCGAAGAGGCCGGAAAGCCCGGGTTCCCTCTCTGGGATTTCGGGGGATACTGCGCTCTGACCGGAGAACCCTTTCCGGCCTACGGCGACCGGACAACACAGATGCGGTGGTTCTGGGAGTCCTCCCACTACAGGAAAGAGCTGGGGGATCTGGTCCTGAACAGGGTGCTCGGGATGGAATCAGCGGGTTCGGACCGGTTCGGGGTGCGGCTGGACATCCGGAGCATGGAGGAACATCTGCAGGCCATAAGGGCCGCCAGGCGGGCGTATGTTGCAGGTCACATCGAGGATTTGAGGGACATCCGGAGCCGGCGGGCGAATGCCGGGATGATAAAAAAAGCGAGTGTGAGAACAGAATAGGGAAAGGGGCTTATGAAATCGAAATGCTGGAGATGGCTGTTGTCAGCCGCGATCGTCGTGACGATCACCTCCGTCTGGTCACAGGATCCGTGTCGTGGAGAGACGACGGCCACCGCCTCCGAAAAAATCCGGGCAAAGGACTCCGAAGGGAAGACGTGGGAGTTGAGCAACTGGAATGAAGGCAGCCGTCCCTACGCAAAAGCGCTGGTGAAGCGGGAGGCCGGCTATCGCCGCGAGTGGGGCGAGCATTGGGCCGGACCGTCCTACCAGCTGCGCAAGCGCGCCCGGTACGGCACGTTTACCATGTCTCCCGGCCGCTGGGGCTGGGAGGAGATCGCCGTGATACCCGGCGGAAAGAGTGCCTGCCCGTTCTACAAGGCATCACACTACCATCCGTGGATCAAGTCCCAGGCCCTGGTTTACGCGCCCATGGGGGGCGCGGTTTCGGACATCTACGCCGCGGCCAAGTTCGGCATGTATCACGTGGACCCCGACACGCGTGAGGTCTCCTACGTGGGTTGGATGCCGCCGAGCCGGAGGGTGCCCATCGGGAAGCACGGCGATGCCTTTGTCTACGACGGCGACCCCCCGGTGGACCTGGGGCGGGACGGCCTGGATGACCGCGCCGGCATGCAGCCCGCCAGGACCAGCGGCAGCCTGTGGATGACCGTCGACCCGGTGACCGGACGCGTGTTCTTTGTCCAGGGTACGGGCCCCATGCGCCATGGCATGCTGTCCGGACCGTATGTCCTCCGCTTTGTGGAGAAGCTCCTGCCCTACCGCGTGGAAGGCCGGAAAATGCTGCTCCCGGCCTTCCTGGACCACCAAAGGCTCTATGAAAAGGTGGGCGCGGAGCCGGTATTCGAAGGAGGAGAGCGTGCCCCATACCGCTTTGCCGTGCGCACCACGCCGGTCAGGGCCGTCGATCTGGCGACCATCGCCACGGCGCCCAGGGTGGGCGCGAAGGTCCTCCTGTCGCCCGACGGAAAGGTGACCTGGCTCAGAACCCATCGCGGGAGCGGGGACTTCGCAGGGGTCCACGCCGTGGACATCGCGACCGGAAAGGACCTCGGCGCCGTCGAACGTCCCGGCGCATTCCCCCGGGATATCGAGCGGGACAGGCATGCAGCCATCTGCTCCCGTTTCGACGGGTGGATATACGCCTGCAAGCACACGGGGAGCACGGGCGGTCCCGGCAAGCTTTTTCGCTTTCATCCGCAACGCGGGACCCTGCAGATGCTCTACGACAGCACGGTCACCTGGGAGCACGATGCCAAGCGGCCCTCAGGGTACAGAGAGCTGCAGAAGGCCCTCCAATCCGGGACCGACGGCCCCGCAGACGCCACAACCCTGAAGTTCGAGACCACCTGCTTCCAGGTCCAGTGCCCCAGGACCGGTGCAATCTTCAATGGGGGGTG
>JAIPEI010000216.1 GCA_021737245.1 Deltaproteobacteria bacterium
GCCCTTCATCTCCTCGCCCAGGGCCTTGAACTTGGTCAGCCACTTGTCCCACAGCTCGTCGTAATGGTCGAAGACGTACAACACCCGTTTCTCGAAGTGGGCCGCCTTCTCCCCGATGATCTCGTCGGGGGGCGGCGCCACGGCGCAGATGTAAAGGTACCCGCCCACCAGGCGCTGGGCGATGCCCTGGGCCGGCGGGATGCAGAAGACGCGCGTGGTGTACTGGGAGAGGGAGATCTGCCACGCCTCTTGGAAGATGAGGTCCAGGGGCGGCATGGGGTCCGGGGCGTGGATCTTGTCCTGGTACCAGAAGTTGGACTTCTCCCAGTCCGACCTCTCGCCCATGGTGAATAGGAAGTGGGAGGGATACATCTCCTCCCATCCTTCAAGCTCCGGAGGAACTTGAAACTCGTGTGGATCCGGGAATCTTCCTGCCTTGTCTTCTGCCATGGTGCACCTCCCTGTCTGAAAACGATTGCGGGTTGGGTTGCCCGTTGGGGCAACGTGGGCCGTGGCAACAGTGAGCCTTGGAGCTTGGAATGTGCGGCTCACGCGAACGCAGAAAGAATCCGGGAACCCCCCCGCGGATCCCATGCGGCGGAGAAAAGCATCGGGCCGGGCCCCGCCGCCGGGGTGTCCGCCCGTGGCTTACTGAATCTGTGTGCGTCGGCAGGGACGCGGCAAGGGTGATTCCCGGAAATCAGGGTGGCGAATTCACGGAAAACTGTCAAATTCGTTTTCGTTATGGTATGTATAAGCTTAGCTTATACAAGTCGATCTCATTATAAGAAAAGCTTTTGGATCGGAGGTGGCGTCGTGATCAACCTCAACCAGCTTCGGGTCTTCTACCACGCAGCCAAGCACCAGAACTTCACCCGGGCCTCGGAGGATTTGCACATCACCCAGCCCGGGGTGACGGCGCAGGCGAGGCTGTTCGAAGAGACTTGCGGCCTGGTGCTGTTCAAGAAGAAAGGCCGGCGGATCTTTCTAACGGATGAAGGCAAGATCCTCTTCGACTATGCCAGGAGGGTTTTCGAGACCGAAGGGGAGCTGGAGAACGCGATCGAGGAGCTGAGGGCGCTCAAGCGGGGCATTCTCCGTCTCGGCACCACCAAGGCGTACGCACGCTACTTCATGCCCGTCCTCATCACCAGCTATCACCAGCAGTACCCCAACATCCGCATCAACCTGAATGAGGGCAGCTCCCGGGACATGATTCTCAGCCTCCTGGATTTCCGCAACGAGATTGCGGTCATCGCCCGGGCCGATGATCACCCGGACGTGGCCTTCACGCCCTTCAGCCAGGAGGAGCTGGTCCTGATCGTCCCGCCCGGTCACCCCTGGACCCAGCGCAGAGCGGTGAGGATCGAGGAGCTGGCCCTGGAGCCGATCATCATGAAGGACATCGGGTCGGGCACACGCAGGGTGATCAACGACCTCTTCACCAGGAGCGGCTACGAGCCCAACGTGCTCATGGAGACGAGCAACACCGAGTTCATCAAGGACCTCGTGCACCGGGGGGAGGCGGTCTCGTTTCTCGTCCGGGAGTCCGTGGCTGCCGAGCTCCGGGCGGGAAGGGTGGGTGAGGTGCCCCTGGAAGGCACCCACCTGACCCTGGACGTGAGCATCGCCCACCTGAAGGACCAGCACCTTTCGCCTGCGGCCAAGGCGTATCTGGACCTCCTGCACGGTTTGTCGGCCTCCAACATGCCCTATCAGGGGATCGGCGCCATCATGGCCTCCATGCTGGCCAGGCGGAAGCAGGACGCCGGCGCGGCAAGGCTCCAAGGCTGGAAAAAGACGGCGGGAAAGGCGCGCCCAGGGGGTCCGGCAAAATAAAGGGGGTTCCTTGACAAATCGACCCGCAGGAGAAATCATGCGCTATCCCCTCTCCTGAAAGGAGCCCCTTTGATGCCGAAGATCGGACCCGGAGGACAGAAGTGGCTCAAGATCGCCCACATCCTGTTCGCCTGCATGTGGGTGGGCGGCGGGCTCACCCTGACGATCATGATCTGGTGGGTGGCCGCATCGGACGGCATGGAGCTCTATGGCAAGCTCGCGGCCATGAAGCTCGTGGACGACGCCGTCATCATCCCCGGGGCGAACGGCATGCTCCTGACCGGCCTGCTCTACTCCCTGTTCACCCGGTGGGGGTGGTTCAAGCACCGCTGGATCGCTGTCAAGTGGTGCATCAACCTGTACGGTGTGCTCTTCGGGACGTTTTTCCTCGGGCCCTGGCTCAACGCCCTGCCCCCCATTGCGCGGGAGGAGGGCATGGCCGCCCTGTTGAACCCGGTCTATGCCCACAACCACAAGATGCTCCTCTTCTGGGGGACCTTCCAGGTGTCCACGCTCGTCTTTGGGCTGTTCATCACGGTGCTCAAGCCGTGGAAGAAGAAGCCCGGGCCCGCGTCCGGCACGGCCTCCGCTGCATGAGCATTCCCCTGGAAACCGCGGCTGATCGCTCGAGATCCAACGGGCAGGTGATCTTCGCCATCACCCTGGTCCACTTCTCCGGAGACTTCTTCAGCTCCTTCATCATTCCACTCCTGCCGCTCTTCGCCGGCAAGTTCGCCCTCACCCTGGCCCAGGTCGGCCTGGTCACCGGCTTGAGCCGCATCCTGGCCTTCATTGTCCAGCCCCTCACCGGTTACCTGGCGGACCGCTACAGGACGCGGGTCTTCGTTCTGGGCGGGCTTTCTCTGGTCGTGCTCTTCGTCCCGCTCACGGGCGTCGCGCCCGGGTTCCCGCTCCTGCTTCTCTTCGTGGGCCTGGCCTCGATCGGCTCCTCCATGTTTCATCCCACCTGTGCGGGGATGGTCCCGGACTACGCCGGACGCAAGCCCGGGCTCTCCATGTCCGTATTCAACACGGGCGGGACCCTCTCCTTCGGGGTGGGGCCGATCTTCATCGCCTGGTACGTGGGTGCGTACGGCCTGGCGGCCATGCCCTGGCTCATGGGGCTGGGCCTGGCGGTGCTGGTCTACCTGCTGGGGGTGCTGCCTGCCCCGCGGGGGGAAGGATTGAAAGATCTGGGGTTTCTCGGCTCCATGCAGGACGCCTTCGGCGGGGTGTGGCGCCCCATCCTGGTGCTCTGGTTCATCATGGTCCTCCGCTCCTACACGGGCCAGTCCTTTTTCACGTTCATGCCCGTGCTCTTTGCCGGCGAGGGACACTCCCTGGTCTCGGTGGGGGCCATGGTCTCGCTCTTCACCGTGGGAGGCGCCCTCAGCGGGATCCTGGCCGGACACCTCTCGGACCGGATCGGGTTTCGCAAGATCTTCTACGTCACCCACGGCCCGGCCACTCCCGCCTTTCTCCTCATGCTCAGCGCGGGTCGTGGCTGGGTCCACGCAACCGCCTTCCTGGCAGGCTTCCTGGTTCTCGCAACCCTGCCGCTGGGCGTGCTCATGGCCCAGGAGATGGCCCCCAGGGGCAAGTCCATGGTATCGAGCCTGATGATGGGCCTGGCGTTCGGGACGGGCGGCATGCTGGCCCCCCTGACCGGAAAGCTGGGGGACCTGTTCGGTGTGAGACCCGTCCTCGCCGTGGTGGGCCTGATCCCGCTTTTGACCACCGCCCTCGTGCCCCTGCTCCCGGAGCGGCGCACAGGCCGAACCCTCGGCCGGAAGGACGCCGCCTGACGGCTTTTCCCGGCGCAGGCCCGGTCGGCTGCGCACCGCCCGTTCCCCCCCTGCGCGGACCGATGCCGCACGAGCCGCCGGTCGTTGGAGCGGCGGCTCAAGCAGGCCATTGGGCTCACGCCCTTGGGATACTTGCAGCAGGTACGCGTGGAGGCGGCCAAACGGTTGCCGGCAACTCTAACTGGGGCGGGGCGGCTTTCCTTTGCGGATTGCGTCCAGCAGGAGATCCGTGTGGCCGCTCTTGGCCACAAAGGCGGCTGCGCCCACATTCAGCATCCCTTTGCTGGTCTCCGTGTCGTCGTACATGGAAAGCCCGACGATGCGGATGTCCGGGGCCTCCGCATGGATGATTCGCGTCGCTTCCACCCCATCCATCCCGGGCATGTTGATGTCCATGAGAATCACGTCGGGCCGGAGCTCCCTGGCCATTTGAACGGCCGTCGATCCATCCGCAGCCTCGCCCACCACCTCGATGTCGGGCTGCCTGGCGATCATGGTGGAAAGACCTTGCCGCATGACCACATGGTCGTCCACCACCAGGACCCGGACGCGAAGGCCCTGCTCCTGCGATGCGGGAGCCGCGGTCTTCCCGGAAGGAATCACGTCCTCTTCCTCCAGGGACTCCTTGGGACGGATATCCTTTTCCAGGGGTGCGATCAGATGGAACGCGGCTCCGCGCCCGGGAGGGCTCTCCATCTCCAGGCGGCCCCCGATCAGCTCCAGCCTTTCGGATATGCTGAAGAGCCCGAATCCGCCGTTTTGGGCCAGATCCCGTCTCAGCTTCTCCGAATCAAAGCCCACCCCCCGATCGCTGATGCTGATCCGCAGGCTGTCGCCGTCGTGCCGCGACATCTCGATCCGCGCGGAGGATGTCCGGGCATGCTTCACCACGTTGAACAGGAGCTCGCGGGCCGACTCGAAGAGGAGCACCTTGAGGTTCTCCGATTCCACCGTGATTCCCGCCGTGATATCGGTGTCTATGTCGATCGGGTAGGTCTGCTCCATGGTCTGCGCCAGCCATTCCAGGGCGGGCGCCAGGCCGTGGTCGTAAAGGACGTGCGGCGCCAGCTGGGTGTTGAGGGAGCGGGAGGTCTTCAGCGACTCCAAGAGCAGGTCGTGGATCTCCTCGAGGTTCCGCCGGTGGCTGTCCGGGATGTCCCTTCCCAGGACCTCAAGGCGGATCTTGGCCCCCACGATCAGCTGCTGGAGGTTGTCGTGGATGATCTCGGCCAGGCGGCGGCGTTCGCGCTTCTCCGCCAGGGTCAGGTCCGACCACAAGCGGGTGAGCTGTTCGGCCCGCTGCTCGAGCTCGGACGTCCTCTCGGCCACGCGTGTTTCGAGCTCGTCCCGCGACCTGCGAAGCTCCTTCTCCATTCGCTTTTGCTCGGTAATGTCCAGCCAGCCCGACATCGCGTATGAAACGCCTTTGATAACGATCACCTCGGCGGAGAAGACGGCGTCCTTGAGCTCTCCGCTTTTCGTCCTGATCACGGTTTCGATATCTCTCAGGCAGCCTTTTTGAAAAAGCATTCCTGCCATCATTTGTCTCACTTCGGGGTCTGGCCATAGTTCAATATCGAAGGATGTGCGCCCGATTATCTCTTCACGGGAGTAGCCTGTCACCTCTTCGCAGGCCTTGTTGACATCGATGAAGCGGCCGTCCTCGAGCGAGCTGATGACCATGACCACCGGGTTCATCTGGAATATCGTCCTGAACTTCTCCTCGCTTTGACTGAGGGCCTTCTCCGCCTGCCTGCGGTCCGTGATGTCCTCGATGATGCCGATGCCGAGATCATCGCTTTGCATGGAGGCTGTCAACCGTATCCAGGCGACGTCGCCGTCCTTTCTGATGTAGCGCTTTTCCAGGATGAAATGATCGATCTCGCCTTTGATGAGCTGCTCTGTCAGCTCCAAATCTCTTGGGAGGTCATCCGGGTGCGTGATCTCCCGGAAGCTCATCGCGTGGAGCTCGTCTTTTCCATACCCGACAATATCGCACAGCTTCTGGTTGACCCGAACCAGCCGCCCGTCCGGGGCGATGTGCGCAATGCCCACGGCCGCATTTTCGAACGTTCCCTGAAAAAGCGCCCGGTTGCGCTCCGAGGCCTCTTCCGCCTTTCTGCGCTCTGTAATGTCCATGGCATGGCCGATCATTCCATGGATGTCGCCATGGGCATCCTTCAGGAGAGAGAGGGAGAGGTGGGCAAAGAATGTCTCCCCCGATTTTCTGCGCTGCTTCACCTCCAGCTCGTGATGGCCCTTTTCCATCAGGGGATGGATGACCTCGTTTTGCAGAAAAGGCTTATGCTCCTCCGGGTAGATCAAGGAAATGTGCCTTCCGAGGGCCTCCTCGGCCCGGTATCCGAGCCCGTCCTCGGCCCCTTTGTTCCAGCTCGTGACGAATCCCCCGAGGTCCGTCGACAGGACGGGATCGTGGATCTGATCGATGATCTGGGCCTGGATTCGAAGCGCATCCTCCGCCTTTTTCAGCTCCTCGATGTCGACGAGCGCGGGCAGCGCCTTCTCGACGGAGATCCCCCTGGTTCGGGCCTCCCTGGACGCCCAGACGACGGCCATGAGAAAGTAGGCCCCTCCCAGGCATTGATAAGCCCTGCCGGTCCAGTTCATGAGGCTTCCCAGCTTATCCACGAAAAGGAGGATCCCCAGCCCCTGTCCGATGAGCAGCAGGGAGAGGGCATACCAGCAGAGAAAGGAAACCCTGTTTCTGAAATAAATGAACATGAACGCAGCAGAAGCGATCAGAAAGAACGTG
>JAIPEI010000217.1 GCA_021737245.1 Deltaproteobacteria bacterium
CCATACGCCGATGCCGGGATTCAATGCATGGACTGCCACGAGCCGGCCGCCGCCGGAAAGGCCTCTCCCATGGGGCCGGAACGACCCGACGTGGCACAGCACCTCTTCATGGGCGGCAACTCCCCTGAGTGGCTGAACGGGGCCGCCGTTGTCCGGGTCTACCCCCAGACGGACAGGGCCTCTCCGGGCCGGACCCTGGACTTCCAGGTCGTGGTCGTGAATCAGCGGGCCGGACACCCCATCCCCACCGGCTCCACCGAAGAGCGACAGGTGTGGCTCCACGTGGAGATCGAAGGACCGGAAGGAAAGCGCTACCATGTGAAGGCCTCCCTCGCCCCGGGCGACAGCGAGGAGAAACGGTACAGCGTGGCCGTCAACCGGCCCGCATACAGGGACCTGGGAGAGATGATGGGCCTCGAGAAGTTCGAGGGGATCCCCCGCGACGCGCTGCCCGAGGGGGACCGCCTCTACCGGAAGGTATTTCTCAACCCCGACGGCGAGGAGACCATCGCCCAGTGGTTCGCAAAGCGGACCGACGTGTTCGACAATCGACTCGATCCCCTGGAGGCACGCCTCGAAACCTACGAGTGGACCGTTCCGGAGGAGTTGCCGGAAGGAGACCTCACCATCGAGGCGTCCCTGAGCTACCGGAGGCTTCCCCAGTCCGTTGCCGATCTCGTGGAGATCGGGACGGTACCCGTGATCGAGATCGGGAAGTCCCAAGCAACCGTCCGGGTAACCCCCTGAGAGTCCTCCTGGGCGAGCCTTCACAGGGCACGGACGGCCGGAATACATGATTCAACCCATGGTGTGCGAGGCCGGGTTGCGGGATCCTGCAGGGGAAAGGAAAAAGGCCGCAGCAACCACAGCAAGGAGAGATCCTCATGAAGAATTGGAGAAAACCATCCTGCGTGATGGTTCTGGCCGTCCTGTTCGTGTCCCTGCTGGTCGCAGTCCCCGGAGCTTTCGCCGAGACCAAGCGGATCCGCAACCACTCGTTCGGGATCTTTCAGAGCCGAAGAGGAGACGTGTTCCTGCACATCCGGAACGACGACTGCCAGGCCGAATACCGTGCGGTGGTCAACGAAACCGTCCTGGGAGAAGGCACCATCGAAGTGGACGTAACCGAGACGGTTATTCCCTTTGGAGACGCGGATCTCTACATCCGCTGCTCCGGTGGGGAGATGTACGCCGATCTCAGGTAGTTTCCATCCGGAAAGGGTCTTTATTTGCCCATCTCCTCGTCGATCAGCGAGGTTCCTGGAAACACAGCAATGCCCAAAGTTCCTTTATATAGGCACCAGGTAACCGCGAACCGGGGCGGAGGGCCGCCCGCAGAACCATGGAGAAAGCCCATGATAAGATTTGCGATTCTGTGCCTGGCGATGATCGGCGTCTTCTGGGGGTCCGCGCCCGCGGCGGCGGTCGAGACCCCGTGCGAGGCGTGCCACCGTTCCTACACCCCGGGGATCGTCTCGGATTGGGAGATGAGCGCGCACGCAGCCAACGAGGTCACCTGCAGCGCCTGTCACGGGGACGAGCACATGACGCCCGAGGACACGGACAAGGCCCGGCTCGCAAACTGGAAGACCTGCGAAGGCTGCCACGCGGAGCAGGTGGAGCAGTTCAAGGCGGGCAAGCACTCCCTGGCCTGGGCCTCGGCCAATGCCATGCCCACCACCCACTGGCAGCCCATGGCGCTTCTGGAGGGGCAGAAGGGTTGTACGGGCTGTCACAAGATCGGCCTCAAGTCCGACGAGGAGATCCAGGACCTGCGCGACAAGGGCATGAAGTACGGGTCGGCCTCATGCGACTCGTGCCACACGAGGCACCTCTTCTCCACCAAGGAGGCCTCCGAACCCGAGGCGTGCGGCACCTGCCACATGGGGATCGATCACCCGCAGTGGGAGATGTACGAGTCCTCCAAGCACGGCGTCCGCTATTTGCTGTCGCAGAAAGGCGTGCTCTCCGACACGGTCTCGGCGCCCAAATGCCAGACCTGCCACCTGCCCGAAGGCACGCACGAGAACGACACGGCCTGGGGTTTCCTGGCGGTGCGGCTGCCCATGCCCGAGGACGAGCAGTGGGCCGAGGACCGCGCCACCATCCTCCAGGGCCTCGGAGTGCTGGGGCCGGACGGCAAGCCCACCGAAAGGCTGGAGGTGGTCAAGAAGGCCCGCGTGGCGAAGCTGACGGAGGAGGCCTGGCAGGAAAAAAGGACGGAGATGATCAACATCTGCAGCGGGTGTCACTCGGAGGAGATGGTGAAATCCGAGCTCCAGAAGGGAGACGCCATGATCCGGGAGGCGGACCGGTTGATGGCGGAGGCGATCCGCGTCGTGGCCTCCCTGTACGAAGACGGGCTGCTCGAGAAGCCGGAGCATTACGCCCACGCGTTTCCCGATCTACTCGCATTCCACGATGCGCCCACGGTGGTGGAGAATAAGCTGTTCCTGATGTTCCTGAAGCACCGCATGCGGACGTTCCAGGGCGCCTTTCACATGAACCCGGACTACACCCTCTGGTACGGGTGGAGCGAGATGGTTCGCGACCTGCGGGAGATCCGGCGTCTTGCCACGGAGATGAGAGAGAAGAAGAGCTGAAGGAAAGGAGATCCCCATGGCCGACAAGGTACCCCCACCCGACAAGGAAAGCAGGATATTCAGCAAATTTCTGGTGTTCGGCCTGATCCTCCTGATCGTGGCCCTGGTTCTCTGGCTGATCCTGTGAACCGGGGCGCCGGGGCAGGCCGTGCGCTCCGGCAGGGAACAAACGTCGGGAGAGGACACGTCAACGCCCCGCTCCGGGTGCCCGGGGCGGGGCGTCGGTGCCGGCGCCCTTGCACCGGTTGCGGGCATCAGGATGCCTGATACTTGAAAGACACGCTCAGGCGCGTCCGATACGAGGTGATCTTGCCTTCGGTCAGCGTGACGTCCAGCCGGGTCACCTCGGCGACCCGGAGGTCCTTGAGGCTCCCCGTGGCTGTCTCGATGGCCGTTTTCGCGGCCTCCTCCCAGGAAGTGTCACTCGTTCCCACCAGTTCGATGATCTTGTAGGTGCTTCCTGCCATGAATCGACTCCTTTCGCTTGGTCTGTTCACCTTGTGCGCCCCGACGGCTTCGGAGCAGTCTCCGTTCCACGGGATCCCGATGTCTCGTGTCTCGAACTCCCTTGGGGTCCTTCAGAGTCCAGTGCCCGTATAAACGAACTTCGGGCATTGCTGCGTTTCCAATCCAGATTGGAAAAAAGACCCTTCCTCGTATGGAAACGAGTCTAGAGAATCCCCGGCCGCAGGTAAATGGGGCGGAACATGTATTTGTGAAGAGGGCCGTGCCTCGTTTTACCGGCCGGTACCGCCGTGAATACATGAACGGCCCGATTTTCCGGGCTTCTCCGATCGCATAGACTGGTGCCCATATATACGAACTTTGGACAAGAAAGGAGGTTTTTTTGAAACCTCGCTGATCGAGGCGTGTTTTCAATATAAAATACAGGATGGTGTGTATTTCCATTCCGGGCGGCCCGGAGCATCCTGGCTGCGTGGAAACCGGAACCCGAAATCGTGAGAGAGGAGCCGCTCACATGATGCCCATCGCCCCGCTGATGATAGAACACAGGCTGATCGAACGTATGATCGACCTGCTGAAAGCGGCGTTGCGCGAAGCGGAGCGGGAGCACCGGGTGGACCCCCGGTTCATCGAGAACGCTTCACGCTTCATCAGCGCCTACGCCGACCGATGCCACCACGGCAAGGAGGAGGACATTCTGTTCCGGGAGCTGGACAAAAAGTCCATGACCGGGGAGCACCGAAGGATCATGGACGAGCTCGTCCAGGAGCACCGGCAGGGGCGGGAGGTCACCCGCGCCCTGGCCGCCGCCAACGAGCGATACGAACAGGGCGACGAGAAGGCCCTGTCCGGGATCATCGACTGCATCAAGCACCTGGTCGACCTCTATCCCCGGCACATCGAAAAAGAAGACAAGCGTTTCTTCCTCCCCGTGATGGAGTACTTCTCCGAGGAGGAAAGGGATCGGATGCTCGAGGAAGGACACGCATTCGACAGCGACCTTCTTCACCGGGAGTACGACGACCTCGTCTCCGCACTGGAAGAAGGCGGCGGAACAGCCGGAAAGACGGCATTCTGAAAATAGCGATCCCGGGTCGCCCGCCCGGGCTCTTGAAGACCGGCGGGACCCGAGCCCGGTCCGAGAACGATTCATCCGAGAAAGGATGTCCATATGGGAGGAGCCCTGCTGCGCATCATTCTTTACGCGGCCGTGGTCGTTCTGCCGGTTGCAGCGGCCGCATTCCTGGGGGAGAGCTCTCCGAGCGTCCTTCACGAGGCGGCCAGGAGCATGGCCCTTGCAGGATTCATGATCCTCGTCCTCCAGGTTGTTCTGGCGGCCAGGATCAAGTGGATCGAACGGGCGTTCGGCTTCGACATCCTCATCCGCTTCCACAAGCACATGGCCGTCTTCGCCGTTCTCCTGCTCCTCGCACACCCGCTCCTCCTGGCCTTGAGCGGCGGGGGGTGGCGGCTCCTCATCGGCCTGGACCTGCCCTGGTACATCTATGCGGGCAAGGCGGCCCTCGTCCTACTGGCGCTCAACGTGCTCGCAAGCCTCTACCAGGACCGGCTGAGGCTCAAGTTCGAGCAGTGGCGCTCCCTGCACGCGTTTACAGCCCCTCTTGTCATCGTCCTGGCCTTCACCCACAGCTGGGTCGCGGGAGACGACCTGGAGACGGCCTCCCTGAGGACGATCTGGTTGGTCATGCTCTGCCTGGCGGTCCCGGTCTTCGCTTATCACCGGTTCTTCCGGCCGCTCCGCCTCAAGCAGAGGGCCTTCCGCGTGGTTGAGGTGCGCCCCGAAGCCGAGGACGTGCACACCGTGAAGCTCGCCCCGCCCGAGGGGGAGGAGATTCCGGACTATCTTCCGGGGCAGTTTCATTTCGTAACGTTTTACCGGGGGCGGGGCTTGCCCGTGGAGGAGCACCACTGGACCATCTCCTCCTCCCCCACGGAAAAGGGATTCATCAGCTCCACCATCAAGAACCTGGGGGATTTCACCTCCACCATCTGGATGACCAAGACCGGGGACCGGGCGGCGGTGCACGGAGCGTTCGGCCGCTTCTCCTATGCGCTCCACCTGGAGGAGAAAGACCTGGTCTTCCTGGCCGGGGGCATCGGAATCACCCCGCTCATGAGCATGCTCCGGCACATGCGGGACACCGGGGACACGCGCTCCGTGCTCCTTCTCTACGCCAACCGCAACGAGGATCAGATCGTCTTCCAGAAAGAGCTGTCCGAGATCGAGGCGGGGGGCCGTCCCGCACTCGAGGTGGTTCACGTACTGAGCCGCCCCGGCGAAATCTGGCAGGGGGAGACCGGCCACATCGACCGGGACAGGATCCTCGAGCACTGCGGAGAGCTGAAGGGCAAGGTGTTCTATGTGTGCGGTCCGCCCGCGATGCGCCAGAGCGTGGTCACGGGCCTCCGGGAGCTGGGCGTGCCCGATCGGGCCGTTCGCCTCGAAATCTTTTCATTCCTGGATTGACGGGTGAGCCATGCGAAAAACCGACCTGAAGCGTACAACCACCGGCGTCGTCATCGTGATCACCTGCATCGTCCTCCTGCTCGGCGCGTTTCGCGCTCTCGTAAGGGCACCGGCCGGCTTGGCTGAAAAGGAGGCCGGGGCCGCGCTCTTCCAGGAAACGGGCTGCACCCAGTGCCACTACACGGACAGCAGGGAGACGAGAATCGGACCGGGGCTCGAGGACCTTTTCGAGCGGGAGACGCTCCCTGCGAGTGGCCGGCCCGTGAGCGAGGAGAACGTCCGGCGGCAGCTCGAAAGTCCATACGAGAACATGCCTTCCTTTGCGGACGAGCTCGACCGGGAGCAGATGAATCTCATCATCGATTACCTGAAGACGCTGTAGCAACAGTCTGAAGCGTTTTCACGATAAACCATTGACGCACAATGCATTCGGAGGTTATGAAATGAAGACGCGGAACATGGTCGTACTCCTCGTCATCGCCGGAGTGCTGGGCATCGTGGCGGCCCTGTGGAGCGGGTCGGGGGCCGGGCTGGGCCCGATTCAAATGGGCGAGGGGGAGCTTTCCGCCGGCACCCGGAACATGATCATGGTCCTGACGTTGATCGGGGCCGTCGGCGCCCTTCTCACGGGCGCCGTCATCAAGCTGATCGGGCGAAAGATCCTCGGGATCGCCTCCCTGGTTTTCGGGGCGCTCATGGTGCCCTCGGTGTTTCAGGCCAATGTTCTGGCCATCATGGCGCTCCTGCTTCTCGTCCTCGTAGGGATCGTCCTCCTGTCCCGGCCGCCGGTCGAGGGGTCTCAGTCCTCGTCGCCCTGAGTGCAGGGA
>JAIPEI010000218.1 GCA_021737245.1 Deltaproteobacteria bacterium
CCCATGGCGGAGAAGCGGCTGGCCAAGATCGAAGAGCTCCGGAGGGAGGTCCGGCCGCCTGAGGAGATCGGCCTGGACGGAGCCGACACGGTGCTCGTCGGGTGGGGCTCCTCCAGGGCTGCCCTCCTGGAAGCGCTCGAGCTCCTGTCCGGGGACGGCGTGAAGGCCGGCCTGATCCATTTCACCGAGCTCTGGCCCCTCCCCGATTACGGCTTCTCCGGTGACAAGACCTACTGGACCGTGGAGTCCAACGCCACGGCCCAGCTAGCAAGGCTGCTCCGGTCCGAGTACGACATTTCCTTCCGGGGGCACATCGGCCGAATCGACGGGCTGCCCCTGACGGCCGAACAGATCAGGAGGACGTTTCATGACCGAAATGCGTGATTACAAGAGCGAGGCCGAAAACCAGTGGTGCCCGGGGTGCCCCAACTTCGGCATCCTGGAGGCCTTCAAGAAGGCCCTGGTGGAGATGGACCTGGCCCCGAACCGGCTCTGTCTGGTCTCGGGCATCGGCCAGGCCGCCAAGCTCCCCCACTACCTCCGCTGCAACTTCTTCAACGGCCTTCACGGCCGGGCCCTTCCCGTGGCCGTGGGCATATGGACGGCCAACCCGAGGCTGGCCACCGTCGTCTTCACCGGAGACGGGGACTGCTACGGCGAGGGGGGAAATCACTTCCTCCACACCCTGCGCCGGAACCCGAACATCACCGTGGTGGTCCACAACAACGAGATCTACGCCCTGACCAAGGGACAAGCCTCGCCGACCACGCCGGAGGGGGAAAAGCGAACCCTCCAGGTCCGGGGCGTGGAGGTCCCGCCGCTCCATATGCCGGCCGTGGCCGTCCTCCACGGCTGCACCTTCGTGGCGCGGGGGTTTGCCGGGGAGGTGGACCATTTGAAGGACCTGCTGGTGACGGCGGTGAAGCATCCGGGTCTCTCCCTGGTGGAGGTGATCCAGCCCTGCATCACGTTTGGCACCCGTCCGGTCAAATGGTACCGGGACCGGGTGCGCAAGCTGGGAGGCGACCACGACCCCGGCGACCGGGGCGCCGCCCTGGAGGCGGCCCTGGGAAAAGAGGACGAGTTTCCCATCGGAATCCTCTATCAGAGGGAGCCCCGGCCGGTCTTCGGGCGCAGCTTTCGGGAGTCCGTGGCGGACGGCCCTCTTTATGAGGCGCCCCCCAATGGGGACGGGGTCCGGGAGGTCCTGCGCTCGTTTCGCTTCGCAGCGGCATCTGGATAGCGCGGGATGGAAATGGAGCCCGGACGTCCGAAGCCCCCGCCGCCATCCCGCTCAAGCGGGAAAGGCGGGCGGGAACGATCTGCAACAGAAACCAAAGGAGGCGCCATGCCTAACGTTAAGAAGATTCTCTTTCCCATGGATCTCGTTGAACTCACCCGGGAGATCGTTCCCTGGGCCGACCTGATGGCCCGGCGGTTCGGCGCCGGCCTCCACGTGCTCCACGTAATCCCGGACCCCGGGTACTGGGGCGTGGCCTACGGCATCGACCCCTCCCACCTGGACGACGAGCCCGCGCTCATCCGCAAGGCCGAGAAGAGCGCCGGCGACCTCTGCGAGGAATATTTCGGAAAGGATCTCAACGTCTCGATCAAGGCGGTGGTGGGGGATCCAGCAGAGGAGATCCTGCGCTACATCGAGGATGAGTCCATCTCCATGGTGGTCATGGGGACCCACGCCAGGCGCGGTCTGGAGAGGGTGTTCTTCGGGTCTGTGGCGAACCGGGTCGTGAAGTCCTCGCCGGTTCCCGTGCTCACTGTAAACCCTCACGCAAAAAGCGCTTGATCGGAAAGGAGGCATGATGAGCGGGGCGACCCCATACGTGGCCTGGTTCGACGATCTCGGGTCGGGCGACGTGCCGAAGGTGGGAGGGAAGAACGCCTCCCTGGGCGAGATGATCCAGTCCCTCAAGGAGGAAGGCATCCGTGTACCGGGCGGTTTCGCCACCACGGCGGACGCCTACTGGGCCTTTCTGGAGGCCAACGACCTGACCGAACGGATACGGAAGCATCTCGATGCCCTGGAAAAGGAGGAGAAACCTCTGCACAAGACGGGGCGCGCCCTGCGCCGGCTCTTCCTGAAGAGCACGTTCCCCCGGGAGATCGAGGAGGCGATCCGTGAGGCCTACCGGGAGCTGAGCCGGAGGGAAAACCGCGACGAGGTCGACGTGGCCGTGCGGAGCAGCGCCACGGCCGAGGACCTCCCCGAGGCCAGCTTTGCCGGGCAGCAGGAGACCTTCCTCAACATCCACGGGGAGGAGGAGCTCCTGGCCGCGTCGCGCCGGTGCTATGCCTCCCTTTTCACGGACCGGGCCATCAGCTACCGCACGGAGCGAGGCTTCGACCACATGAAGGTGGCGCTCTCCATCGGGGTCCAGAAGATGGTGCGGGCGGACCGGGCGGGCTCAGGCGTCATGTTTTCCATCGACACCGAGACCGGGTTCCAGGATGTGGTCATGATCAACGCGGCCTGGGGCCTCGGGGAAAACGTGGTCCAGGGGACAGTGAACCCGGACGAGTATTTGGTGTTCAAGCCGCTCCTGGACAAAGACGGCTTCCGACCGGTGATCGGCAAGACCCTCGGGAACAAGGAAAAGAAGATGATCTACGCCGGCGGGGGGAGCCGGACCACCCGGAACATCGACACGCCCCGCGCCGAGCAGAGGGCCCTGGTGCTGAACGACGAGGAGATTCTCCAGCTGGGCCGATGGGCGGTTCGGATCGAGAAGCACTACAAGAAACCCATGGACATCGAGTGGGCCAAGGACGGGGACACGGGCGAGCTGTTCATCGTACAGGCGAGGCCCGAGACGGTCCAGTCCCGCAAGGAGGCCTCCACCCTCCAGGCCTACACCCTGAAGGAGAAGGGGGAGGAGATCGCCCGCGGCGTCAGCATCGGGCAGGCCATCGCAGCGGGCAAGGCCTGCAACATCCTGAGCGCGGACGACATCGACCGGTTCGAGGACGACTGCATCCTGGTGACGGAGATGACCGATCCGGACTGGGTCCCCATCATGAAGCGGGCCAAGGGGATCGTGACGGACTCCGGCGGCAGGACGTGCCACGCGGCCATCGTGAGCCGGGAGCTCGGGATCCCCGCCATTGTGGGGACCGGCTCCGCCACGGAAACCATCGCCACGGGGGACGAGATCACCCTCTCGTGCGCCGAAGGAGAGACGGGGTTCGTCTACCGGGGAATCCTGGACTACGACGTGGAGGACGTGAGCCTGGAGGACATTCCGGAGACGCGCACCCGCATCATGATGAACATCGCCAGCCCGGGGGCCGCGTTCCGGTGGTGGCGCCTCCCGTGCGAAGGGATCGGCCTGGCCCGCATGGAGTTCATCATCAACAACATCATCAAGGTCCACCCCATGGCCCTGGTCCGCTTTGACCGGCTCGAGGACGAAAAGGCCAGGGAGCGGATCGAGGAGCTCACCCGGGGTTACGAGGACAAGACCGACTACTTCGTCGATCACCTCAGCATGGGAATCGCCAAGATCGCCGCCTCCCAGTACCCGGAACCGGTCATTGTCCGCATGAGCGACTTCAAGACCAACGAGTACGCCGATCTCATCGGCGGGGCGGAGTTCGAGCCGCACGAGAGCAACCCCATGCTGGGCTTCCGGGGGGCGTCCAGGTACTACAGCGACCGCTACCGGGAGGGGTTCTCCCTGGAGTGCCGGTCGATCAGGCGCGTCCGGGAGGAGATGGGGCTGGACAACGTGATCATCATGATTCCCTTCTGCCGGACCCTCGAAGAGGCGGACCGCGTCCTGGAGGTCCTGGGGGAGAACGGCCTGAAACGGGGCGAAAAGGGTCTCGAGGTGTATGTGATGTGTGAGATCCCTTCGAACGTGATCCTGGCCGACCGGTTCGCCGACCGGTTCGACGGCTTTTCCATCGGCTCCAACGACCTTACCCAGCTCGTACTGGGCATCGACCGGGACTCGTCGGACCTGGCCGAGCTGTTCGACGAACGGAACGACGCGGTCAAGGAGGAGATCCGCCGGTTGATCCCCAAGGCCCACGAGAAAGGGCGCAAGGTGGGAATCTGCGGGCAGGCCCCCAGCGACTACCCAGAGTTCGCCGCCTTCCTGGTGAGGGAAGGCATCGACTCCATCTCGCTCAACCCGGACAGCATCATCGGCGTCAAGAGGCGGGTGGCCGAAGTGGAGAAGGAGATGGACGGAGAGTGAGCCGCCGCCTTTCGGAAGAGTTCCGGGGACTCCATACTTAATTCGTTTCCATCCAGAAAGGGGCTTTTTTGCCAATCTCATCGTCGATCAGCGAGGTTCCTTGTGCGGCGTACTCCGGGCACTCATTCATGGCCCAAGCGGAATACGATCCCCATGCCGCCCCCGGAATTCGCTCAGATCTCCGATGAATTAAGTATGGTGTCCCTAGAAGTCGGACGCCCGTAACCAAAGACGAGTACAGCGAGGCAAAGCGCCGCACCAGATGAATGACACGCAGGAAAACCGGGAGGGCGTGATCACCTCCATTCGGGGAAGCGTGGTGGACGCCAGGTTTCCCGGCCCCATCCCCCCCATGTTCAACATCCTGGAGGGGGGAGACGAGGGTGATGTCGTCATGGAGGTGGTGACCCACCTGGACGAGCACACCGTGCGCAGCATCGCCCTCACCTCGACCCAGGGGCTGGCCGAAGGCTCGAGCGTGTTGGACCGCGGCCGTCCCCTGCGCGTGCCGGTGGGCGATCGGCTTCTCGGACGCGTGTTCAACGTGTTCGGGGAAACCGTCGACCGGGGCGGGGAGGTCACCGGGGGGGAGTGGCGGTCCATTCACCAGGACCCCGTGCCCTTGGAGCGCCAGTCCACCACCTCCGACGTCTTCGTCACCGGGATCAAGGCCATCGACGTCCTCTCCCCCCTGGAGCTGGGCGGCAAAGCGGGCCTGTTCGGCGGCGCCGGTGTAGGGAAGACCGTCCTGATCATGGAGATGATCAACAACATGGTGGCCGGCCACGAAGGGGTGAGCCTCTTCTGCGGGATCGGCGAGCGGGTGCGGGAAGGGGAGGAGCTCTACCGGGAGATGAAGGAGGCCGGCGTGCTCGAGAACACGGTCATGGTGTTCGGCCAGATGAACGAGCCGCCGGGCGCCCGGTTCCGGGTGGGCCACGCGGCTCTGACCATGGCGGAGTACTTCCGGGACGAGAAACGGCAGGACGTCCTGCTCCTCATCGATAACATCTTCCGGTTCATCCAGGCGGGCATGGAGGTGTCGGGGCTGCTGGGGATGCTGCCCTCCCGACTGGGATACCAGCCCACCCTGGGAACGGAGCTGGCCCAGTTGGAGGAACGGATCAGCAACACGGCCACGGGCGCCATCACCTCCATCCAGGCGGTGTACGTGCCGGCGGATGACTTCACCGACCCGGCCGCCGTGCACACCTTCGGACACCTCTCGGCGTCCATCGTCCTGTCCAGGAAGAAAGCAAGCGAGGGGCTCTACCCGGCCATCGACCCGCTCCAGTCCGGATCCAAGATGCTGGTCCCCCACGTGGTGGGGGAACGTCACTACCGGATCGCCCGGGAGATGCGCAACACCCTGGCCAATTACGAAGAGCTCAAGGACATCATCGCCATGCTGGGCATGGAGGAGCTCTCCCAGGAGGACCGCAGCACGGTGAACCGGGCAAGGAGACTGGAGCGTTTTCTGACCCAGCCGTTTTACGTGACCGAGCAGTTCACGGGCATGGAGGGAAAGATGGTTTCCCTGGAAGACGCCCTGGACGGGTGCGAGAGGATCCTGAACGACGAGATGGCGGACGCCCCGGAACGCGCCCTTTACATGATCGGGAAGATCGAGGAATCAAAGGAGAAGACCGGATGATGCGGCTCCGGATCTTACTGCCTGCAGGGATCCTGCTGGACGAAAGCGCGGCCAAGGTGACCGCCGAGGGTTTGGACGGACACTTCTGCCTGCTGCCCAACCACATCGACTTCACCTCGCTCCTGGTGCCGGGCCTGTTATCCTACGAGGACGACGAAGGGCGGGAGACCTTCCTGGCCGTGGACGAAGGCGTCCTGGTCAAGGTGGGCTACGACGTGCTGGTCTCGGCGAGGGATGCGGTGGAGGGCGAGGACCTGGGGACGCTGGAGCGAACGATCCAGGAGAAGTTCGGCGTCCTGGACGAACGTGAGAAGACCGAGCTGTCGGCCGTGGCCAAAATCGAGGCCAACTTCGTAAGGCGGTTCCTGGAGCTGCAGAGACATGGGTGAGAAAGACAAGCGGACCTGGCCCGAGGAGGTGGGGGCCAAGGAGCAGCGAAAGCTGCGTGCCCGAAAGGAGGACCGGGGCGTCTGGTTCGGCCTGGGCATGTTCGGCCTGG